>NZ_JAUBVD010000038.1:0-64088 GCF_036705675.1 Microcoleus sp. AT8-A3 | reverse complement strand
TTGTGGGATGGGCGTCCCGCCCGTCCAAAAAGGACGGGCGGGACGCCCATCCCACTTTCAAGAGTGGAAGTTATTTAATTCTCATTCCTAAGTAAAGCAGCGAAAACTTCGGAAATCAGCAATTGACTCAAAGCTAATGGACTTTGACAAGGAGATATTTTGATCTCGCTGGGGGAGTCTAGGTTAACAAATGGCGGCGAATCACTCGATCGCGATCGACCTCTTATTTCATCTCATAGTTGTCACTCTCGATTGAGATGCGATCGTCTTTGATTACAGAAATCCTCGGTACTGAGGGATCTCGGCTTCCTGAAGCCGAGTTTTTTTGGCAGATATAGATCGAATTTAGATATCGACTCAACCGTAGTAAGGATTTCAGCTTCATTTTGGGTTATCTCTCATTTAAATCTCAGGAAACAAAAAGGTTTTTATATAGCCACAATAAAATTAAGGGCGATCGAGGTCTGCTAAACTTCTTAATCTTAAGATAATTTTACGGTTACAAAAAAAGACCCTTCACGACTAGGAGTCTTCTCTGTCTTTGGGTAGACCGAATTTTTTTTTTCGTTTGATAAGATTCCCTTAAACAAAGCTTAAGAGAACGGTTAAGAAAACATGAAATTCCAAATTCCTCTAACTCCAGGATCTGTAACCCAGTTGCTGCTTCGAGTGGTCGCCTGTCTAGTTGTACTATCTTTCTTAAGTCAGATGACTATGTACTTCTTGCCGGATTACCCGTCTAGAGACTTCTTAGCAAATGGATTCAACGTTGATTACGAGGGGAACATTCCAACCTTCTACTCATTTTTGACATTGCTGTTTAGTTCTCTCTTGCTGGGTTCGATCGCCTATGCGAAAAATTTGGATAGCGATCGCTATAAGAATCACTGGAAAATTTTATCCTTCATATTTCTATTTTTATCTTTAGACGAAATTGGTCAATTGCACGAAAAGCTGGTTTACCCGATGCGAAACCTGCTAAATGCCACAGGATTTCTTTACTTTACTTGGATTGTGCCGATCGGTTTTCTAGTAGCGATATTTCTTTTTTCCTACAGTAAGTTCGTGTTGCACCTTCCTGTTTCAATGAGAAAATTGTTTGTTGCAGCCGCCGCTATTTATATTGGAGGAGCCATCGGAGTGGAAATGCTAGCGGGATACATAGTTTATACAGCGGGACCGGGGGATATATCCTACGTGATAGCAACGACGATTGAAGAGTCATTAGAAATGGTAGCAATCGTTATATTTATCCACGCCTTGACTTCATATATCAAGACATATGTAGGCGGCGTAAGTTGGAATTTTTACATACCAGGAAAAAACTCACCAGTTACCGACCATCAAAATACCGGCATACCTGCCCTTAACGCAACAGCCAACACAAATCTATTAAGGTGAATCACTTAAAACCGGGTTTAATGGACACGAAAATACTGCATTATGGCCTTTGATATCATTTCCGGTAACATTCATACATGATGTTGACTGTTGACTGTTGACGCCGTGAACAATGAACAGTTAACGCCGTGAACAGTGAAGTCGAATGTACTATTCCGATGCTAACGGATTTGATATGAGCAGGATGAAAAACCCGGTTTATTTGGTACTGATGTGTACTGGACTAGAGGTTCTGTGCTCTTCGGCGCACAAAACGACTAATATATAGGGTGCTTGCTACACTAAAGACTAATTAAACGTGGAACAGCTTAGTTCACAGATGACATCCTCACCTTTACCAAAAAATCGTTAAGAGCAACCTTTGCATTAGGATTTGACGGCAAATGACTTGTAAAACTTGCATCTTCTAATATATTAAGTAGCCGATCGCGCTCTTGCTGATAAAATTCCATATCTGTATCTTCCAGCACAGATTTTTCCTCCCCAGCCAGCTTGCGCTCGATCAAATCAGGAATATACGACAACTGGAACTTATCATTAAGTTTCACCAAATTCGCCTCGACTTCCCCCGTTTGCATCAAGTGAATCCCCGCCAGCAACACCCGGTAAACGTACAGCAGCGGCTTAACCCGACGCGGGCGTTCTTTTTCAAACAATTTCCATTGAGTTTTAGCAAAACCGAGATAGTGGTGGCTGTGGTGCTTGGTAATGCAGCCAGAGGCGAGATCCTTTAATTCCTCATGTTCCTTTGTAGTGTAAACTATGAGCGGCGAATACAGTTGTTCCAACACGTAGCCGTTGCGCTTCAACAGCATCTCAAAAAATTTATTGATGTCGTGAGTTACTAAATCGAGTTGCATTCCCTCCCGAACTTCAGAAACTTCGATGGTTTCTTCTCCAGAAATGAGTCCAATTACTTTCGGTAGCGGCAAAATGTGTACTCCCCGCAAATCAAAGTCAGAATCTGCAGAAGGAAAGCCGTATAAGTGCGAACCGCTGACAGTCGCAAACAGCAGCGGATAAGGCTGAACGGAGATAATTGAGGCGAGATTAGAGATGTATTCTGTCATTTTTTCAACATTTTATCAATGCTAATTTCAATTCCGGTTAAACAATCGCAAATACTTGTAGGGGCGGATTTTACCAACCATATATGTCTCAAATTAACGATCTCGTAAACCCGCCCCTTTTAGCCGATCGCACCTCTACGCGCTTCAATCAAAAACAGGTTCGCTTTCTCGTAATTAGGACGTTCCGGTAAGGAAGTTGCAGCAAAAGCGCGATCGAACTCACCGTGCAAACTCAACCGCCAGCGATTCACCTCATCCCAGGATACTTCTTGGTTGCGGATAGATAAAAGTTGCGATCGATAATCCTGCACGCGAACGGGTACAAACCCCTCCTTAAGCACCGTAATTCCTGACAGCAACAAGCGAATTAAGTGCATCGCGTGCTTCCAACGAATTTCCCCGGTATTGCGGAGGTCTTGCTCCATTTTTTTAAATTGAGACAAAACGTAGCTATTGTAAGTTTGATAAACCAATTGAGAAAGAAACATTTCCCGAATTTCCAGCAATTCTTGTGCTACAGGAGAAACTGTTTCTACTAAAGGCGTGTACAAACATTCTAGCACATTTGGATTAGCTTTTAGTGCCAAAACTAGAAACTTTTGCAGTTCCCAATAGCATTCCTGATTTTGCTTATTTTCCAATTGTTCTGGAATGCCGTAAAGCGACCAATGAAGTATTGCCGGCGGCAGGTAAATCCCGCGTCTGTCTGTATCGGATTGCTCGTTATCAAGCCCATAAGCTCTCGAACCAAGAATGCAGCGGTAAATTACAGAATCATAGAGGTTGTATTCTGCAAGAAAATCTCCTCCTGACTGCAATCCTTCGCTCTGAAACTGCTTGCGGATACTGAGTTCGTGCCGCCGCAGACTAACTTGTGTTCCGTCTGGGAGTTTGACTAAATATGCGTGGGAATTGTCCGTAGGCGATTGAACGATGACACCTACTAATCCCGGTTTCCAAGATTGGTCGCCGGCGGGGTTTTTGACCTCGATTTTGGTGACAATTTGGGTTCCTGCGGGTAGGATTAAGTTGAAATTTTGAGGAAGATTGGCATTTGCCATGAGGGAACCTCCTGCGGGAGCACGAGCTACAATGTTAGTGTAGCATAGGTGTAGTATATAAGGGAAGTTTTGGGCGATCGCTGGGAGTCCTCGCCCGTGCTACGGCAGTTTGGGCCTTGTTAAACATTGTCTTCAGATTGAGCAGGATGAGGTTTTTTATCAGTCGCGCCGGTTACAATGGAGAGGTTGCTGAAGTTAGATCGTATTATGAAGATATAAGTGCGGGAGTTGATGAGTTTTATAGATAAATGAATAATGAAAGTTAGAGAAGTTATTAAAATGTTAGAAGATGATGGTTGGTATTTAGCTAGAACAAAGGGCAGTCATCGTCAATTTAAACACCCAGAAAAGGCGGGGACTGTCACGGTGTCAGGTAATTTAGGCATTGATATGCCAATTGGTACGCTTAAAAGTGTTTGGCGGCAATCTCAACTAGAGGAGGAAGATTAATGCGTTATGCTGTTGTAATTGAAAAAGGTCAAACTAGCTACGGTGCGTATGTTCCCGATTTACCTGGATGTGTAGCTGTGGCTGAAAGTTTAGAAGATGTGAGGCATTTAATTAAAGAGGCGATCGCATTTCATCTTGAAGGACTACAAGAGGATGCTTTTCCTATTCCCGAACCAGTCTCTATTTGCGAATATGTTGAAGCTTAAACTAAACGTCAATTACTCTTTATTTCCAGTTTGTTTCTAATTCTCCTCTCCGATAAGCTGCAATTTCTTGGGCAATTTCTTCATCAGTTAAAGGATGATCCGCGTGTAAAGCCTGGGTTTCTTCACATAAGTTGCTAAAATCTTCAGCTAAAGCTTGTCGCTGCGGATCGGGCTGATAACTCTTCTTAACTTCCCGGCTGATTTTAATTTTTTCTGCTAGTAACTCTTGTGCAGGTTTTCCTGAAAGAATCGTTACTACTTGCCGAGGTTGATTAAGATGCTGTTTTTCTGACAAAGCTTTTAAAGCATCAGTAATTACCTGATCGGGGGTTGTATATTTCCCTGTCTCTAACTGTTGTTGCAGTAACTTTTCTTGTTCTGAGTTCAGAATTATTTGGATCATAAAGTTACCTCTCTAAATAATCTCCAGCCGTTTGATATCTGTAGGGCTCAAGCATTTGGGCGACAATTTATGTTGAAAACCTGTAATTTTATCCCCAAATGCTTCACCCTCCAACCTTGATTGCGCGATCGCACTCCGACAGGATATTTTATTTTTTGGAGATTTCTAATGAGTCCCCATCAATTTTGAATGGGCAATACTGGATTTGAACCAGTGACCCCTTCCGTGTGAAGGAAGTGCGCTACCACTGTGCTAATTGCCCGCAGATAATTACCATACCATACCAAGTCCTAATTTGCAACTAAATTTTTCCTAAAAATTCAGCCGCTGGTTTCCGAGTTAAACTCGACACAATGCCAAGAATACAGGCATTTGTCGAGTCTGGCATCAGTTAACCTGCCACCAACCCGCCGAGGGGCCGACAAACCGCACTACAATCCACCAAACAACCAAAAGACTAATCCCCATCCAGCTTCCGCGACTTGTCCACTTCACAAAATCTTCGCTTTGGGTTTTCGTGATTGGCAGCCAGGGAAGGATGCGCTCTTCTTTACCGTATTCGTCGCCGATCGACTCTTTGCGACGCTTAGCTTCACCCATAATCTTTGTCTACTAAATTAGATTTCAACTGGATACCTAAACAAATTATACGCCAACAGGTCATCTCAAGCCTGGGTCAGCCACGTCGTATCCAAATAATCAATCCTCGCAAAAGGACTCAAAGCCGCTAAAACCTGCTTTCCATAACTGCGGTGAATCACCCTGCTGTCGAAAATCGCCACCACCCCTTGACGTTCTCGCACAGGCGCGATCGCCCGTTGCAACTCATTCAGCGCCGCCGGCAGCAAATACAACCGAAACCAATCCTTGCGCCGTTCCTTATAATAAGCCACACGCGCCGTCACCAAAGGATTCTCCAAAGAAGGTAGCGGCAAAGTTGCGATCGCCAGCAAGTGAGGCGCCCTCAATTCCCCCTGATGTTCCCGCCAAAACTCCCACCCCGTCACCAAAATCGCATTCTCGCCCACATCAGTCTTTTCTACCTGCACGCGAGAACCGAACTCAGAAGCCAAAATCGCCGCCAGCCTAGCCTTCAGCGGTACATCACCCACAATCAGCACCGTTAAACCCGCCACCGAGGCGCTCATCAACAGCAAAGTCCGAATTTCTTCCATTAAAACTCCCTGAAATTCCGGCGTATTCGGCAGCGGCAGCCAGTTGGGAATGTACAGTTGAATTAATTCGCTTTGTCGATCGGGCGAAAACTTAACGCTCGTCAATTCTGGGAGTCCCAGCATTTGCCGGAAGATAGGAGCCTTCGGTTCCACATCCACCGCCCCCCCAATCAACACCACAGGCTGACCATCCCAAATTTTGCTCAAAACCTCAGCCACCTGAACCGGCGCGCAGAACAGAGAAAATGACCCAGCCTCCCGATTAATTTCCGCCCACCGCAGTGTTCCGTTTGTTTCCCACCGCTGCCAAAAATTGCTCCAAGCAGCCGGAATCAGCGAATTTGGCTCGATTTTTTCAAACAGCCCCTGCAAAATATTTTGCTCTGCGGTTTCCAGCAAATAGCACTCCTCTGGTTTCGCCGGATGCTGAAAGAAAGCCCGCGTTAGCAGTACCCGCCCTTGGAGGATTGCATCGGCTTCCAAAGGCTGAGATTGCATTAAATCATTCCAGTCAGCAGGTTGCAAACACGCCGTCAATTGCTGGCGCGTCCAAACTTCCAAGTCATCCACACCGTCGATAATTGTCGGAATATTCCTGTGAAGTTCCGAATTTGCCGCCAAGCGAGCCGCCAGCCAAGACTGCGGATCTGCTAGCATCAATCCTCGTCCCGTGGCATTATCCGAATAAGTCTCGATCGACCCCTCTGTTTGCAGCCACTCTTGCAAACGTGGAATTTCCACTGCTCTCAAATGCTCGATCACCCGTGTAGGCGCGACTAATATCACAGGCTCTGGCCACATCAAAATCGGCATCAAATAGCTGACTCGATACCGCTGTCGGTAAGCTCCAGCGGGAAGCCCCGTTTGGATCAGAGCGCTGCGCCCCAAGCGCAAAGCCCGCGCCACGAGCCGCGCCATCGTTAAATGGTGGGGCCAGTGCGGCTCGGAGTTCGATCGCAGGAAGCGGAGTAGCGAATTGTGGACTTCTACCTCAATCAATCGATTGTACTGTTAACATTCCTCAATCAACATAATCAAAACTGGCCAGAAAATCAACTACTTTTTGACCGAGAGGCAAACAGAATTTACTCTCCTGATGAGTTGCACCTCCCTTCCCAAAATTCCCGTGAGAATTCACCATCAAACTCTCCTGTCCCGAACTAATTAAAATAGTTTGGGTAGGTGACTCAAAAAACTTTGTTGGCTGACTCACTTGTGATATATTAGAGACCAAATTCATCAACTCATTTAATTTATTTGTAGCTGTACTCAATGCTTTACGCAACTGCAATATTCGTTTTTCCTCCAAATTTTGACTTTCGATATTTTTGCCGATAATCATAATATTTTTCTGAGTTTGTAGAGCATCCTTAAAAGGAAGAATCGCTAAAAAAGCTGCTGGCAATAAATGCTCATCGCTCTCAAATCTAAAAGTTAGAGTTGTGCGGCGGTAGCCGACTTCAATATTAGGAGGAAAATTCATTGCTCGGTAATGCTGAGCTATTTCGCTGTAAGCTGTGGCTAAAGTGCTGTTTGCTGAGTAGTCTAAAAGTGCGTCAACCACAATTTGCACTAACCCAGGCGTGTGACTTAAAAATTTTATCGATTCTGACGGCGAATTAAATTGTTGAATCTGAGTGCGATCGCCTGCGGGGCTGAGGTCAACCCACTGGCAAGTAATATCATCTGCGATGATGCCACATCGAGGAACCAAATACAGTTTTGCTCCTGTTAAAGTTGCTCCCCTCAAATCAGCGCCTACCCAATCTGCCTTAATCAAATTTGTTTCTGTCAAATCAGCGTGAACGAAACTAGCACTTGCTAAATTAGTATTTCTTAAATCTGCTCCGTTAAGGTTAGCTCCGCTTAATTTAGCAAAGCTCAGATCCGCGCCGTTGAGGTTTGCTCCCGTCAAATCAGCCCATTTGAGGTTAGCTCCGCTCAAATTGGCACTGCTGAGATTCACCTGTTGCAAAGAAGCTTGTCTCATATCAGCATTGATCAAATTGACGCCGCTAAGTTCTGCTTTCGTCAAATCTGCGCCGTGTAAGTTAGCTTCTTGAAAGTTAGCTGAAGCAGCCGAAGCACCTCTGAGATTTGCACCGGAAAGATTAGCACCGCACAGGTTAGCTTCCGTCAGTTTTACTTCTCTTAAATCTGCTTCAGTCAGGTTTGCACCGCTGAAGTTAGTTTTGCTGAGTTCGCAGCGGACTAATTCGCTTCTAATCAGGGATGCTCGGATTAATTGAGCTGCACTTAAATCGGCTCTGACTAAGTTTGCTACGTTGAGAGTCGCCCCGTTTAAGATTGCCCGCGACAGGTTGGTACTGCTGAGTCTAGCCACATTCAGGTTAGCTTCGCTCAAGTTAGCGTCGCTCAAATTAGCGCCGCTGAGGTTGGTGACAAATAAGCTAGCCCGCCTTAAAATTGATTGGCTGAGGTTGATGCGGCTGAGATTAGCTTCATTCAGGTTGATTCCTGTGAAATCTCTGTCACCTTCTGTGTATCTTTTGACGATTGCAAATCGTTTGAGCAGTTCTTCAGCTTCCATTTTTTTTACCTGAATGAAATGGCAATCGGCTAACTTTTTTATGGCATAAATAGAAATAATATCAAATTCATTTATAGTATTTACTCACCGAGCTGATAAAAGCTTTTGACAAACTCAATGACAGTATTTAGCGGCGGGGTGGTAAATCTTTGGGCTTTAATTGCAGGACTGATAGAGGTTTTGTTGACTCCAGGCAAATTGGTCAAGTTTCTGCCAAAATCTGGGTGATAGTGAATCATCAAACTTTCGGCGCTGGAGTTGGCCAGTACAGTTTGGGTAGGCGATTGGAAAAAACTTGACATCGGTTCGCGATCGAGGCGAATCGGCTGAATTTTCATTTCCCCTATTTTTCTCATTGTTTGGGTCAGGGCAACGTTTAATTGCACTACCATATTTGAGACTCTGACACCCAGGTTATTACCACTTTGGGGTTGAATCATTTTGATCAGAGTCATTAAATTTTTCTGAGTAAATGCTGCATCACTAAAGGGAGTAATCGCCACGAAAGCTGTGGGAAATAGTTGCTCGTCTTGTTCTATTCTAAATGATATGATTGTGCGTCGAGAATTAACTTCGATACTGGGAGGATGGTTCAAAGCAGGGTATTGACGGGCAATTTGGCGGTAGGTAGCTGCAAGGACAAAGTTAGCATCGGGGTCGAGGGGTCGATCGACAATAATTTGAACTGTCGGCGGTGTAGCATTGAAAAACCTTTGAGATTCTTCTGGGGTAAAGCGCTGAATGTGGCTGCGATCGCCGTTAGGACTGAGGTCAACCCAATCGCAGGTAATGTCATCTGCTTTCACATCAAACCTCGACACCGCGTAAATTTTTGCCCCCGTCAGGGCCGCCCCCGTCAAATCAGCGCCTACCCAATCAGCGTGAATCAAATTCGCTTGAGTCAAATCCGCGTGTACCAGAGTAGCGTTCAAGAGATTGACATTGCTCAAATTTGCCCCGTACAAGTTGGCCCCGCTCAATCTCGCTTCATCGAGGTCAGCGCCGGTCAGGTTCGCCCCGCTGAGGTCAGCCCACCGGAGATTAGCGCCTCGCAAGTCAGCGCCGCTGAGGTTGGCCTGAGAAAGATTAGCTTGTCTGAGTTCGGCATTGCAGAGGTTGACTCCTCGCAAGTCTGCCCTGCTGAGGTCGGCTCTGTGCAAGTTGGCCCGTTCCAAGTTTGCCGCTGTTAGGGAAGCGCCTCTAAGGTGAGCCCCGCTGAGGTCGGCTTGCTCTAGATTGGCTTCTCTGAGGGTTGCTTCTCTCAAATCTGCTTCGCTGAGATTTGCACCGGTCAAGTTGGCACTACTGAGGTTTGCTCGAATCAGTTCGGATCTGATCAGTGTAGCTTCGACGAGTTGGGCTTCGCTGAGGTCGGCTCTAATCAAGTTAGCTACGTTGAGGATAGCACCGCTGAGGTTGGCTTTGTGCAGATTGGCACCGCTGAGTCTGGCAACATTGAGTTTGGCTTTTCTCATGTTGGCGTTTGACAAATTGGTGCCACTCATGTTGGTGAGGCTTAAGATTGCCTCACTGAAATTAGCCCCGCTGAGATCGATCCTGCTGAGATTTGCCTCGCAAAGGAGGATTGCAGTAAAGTCTCTTTCTCCTGCTGCATATTTTGTGATGAGTTCTTCGGCATCCATGCTTTTGAATTTCCCTGATGTGTTAGCTAGAACAAAGCTTTGTTGTGCCAACCTTTAAACTAGAATAAGCATTTTCTGTAACTTGATGCAATATGCTTAAACATCTATATTGTGGAAGCCTTTTATAAAATCCAAAATGCTACTGATATTAGTTTGAGCCAATTTTGCTATCTCGGCTAACTTGCCAGAGGTTGAGTTACTTGGGTCGTATTTTTTAATCAGGCGCTTGCCGAAGGCTGGGTGGTGATATACGCTGAGTCTTTGGTCGCGGGAATTAATTAAGATCATTTGTGTGGGAATTTGAAAGAAATTGATGCTTTCGCCGATTTTTGGAAAAGAACTGGAAATTTTGATTTGGTCTACTTTGCTGATAGCTTGGTTGAGAGCTTTGCTACATAACTGAACGTGTTTAGATTCTTTGACGTTAAGTTTGCCTGCATCGTGGGATTGAATCATTTTCATCAAAGCTATTAGGTTTTTTTGAGTTATGGCAGCGTCGTTAAAAGGAATGATGGCAACGTAAGCGGTGGCAAATAATTTATCGTCGCTGTCCATTTTAAAGGCGAGTACGGTGCGCCTGGAGCTGACTTCGATCGTGGGAGGCTGACTTAAACTCGGATATTGTTGGGCAATTTGGTAATAAGTTGCTGCTAGCGCAAAATGAGCGCCTTGGTCTAAGGGCGAGTCAATTACAATCCGAACTGTGGGCAAGGTTTCGTGAAAAAATTCGTGGGTTCCTCCTGAGTTCAACCAGTAAATTTGGCTGTGGTCGCCGTTGGGGCTCAGATCGACCCATTTGCAGGTCATGCCTTCGGTTTTGATGCCCAGTCGCGAAACTGCGTGGAGTTTGGCTCCGGTTAAGGTGGCTCCGGTTAAGTCGGCTCCAATCCAGTCGGCGCGGATCAGATAGGCATTTGTCAGGTCGGCGTGAACTAAGCTGGCATTGAGCAAGTTGGCGTGGCAGAGGTCGGCTCGGCTGAGGTCGGCACCGCTCAATTTTGCTTCGCTCAGGTCGGCCCAGCGGAGATTGCAACCGCTGAGGATTGCCCAGCGCAAATTGACGCCGCTGAGGTCGGCGCCGCTGAGTACGGCTTGAGTTAGGTTGGCTTGTCTCAGTTCTGTGCCTCGCAAGTCGGCGCCGCTGAGGTCGGCTCGGCTGAGGTCGGCTCCTTGCAGGTTGGCTTGTTCGAGGTTGGCTTCTGTCAAGCACGCGCCACTGAGGTGAGCGCCTCGAAGGTTGGCTTGAGCGAGGTTGGCTCCTCGAAGGGTGGCTTCGGTGAGGGTGGCGCCGCTGAGGTTTGCACCGCTGAGGTTTGCGCCGCTGAGTTCGGCTCGAATGAGCTCGGCTCTGATCAGTTTGGCTCCTATGAGTATGGCTTTTTTGAGGTCAACTCGCACTAGGTAAGCGACGTTGAGGTCGGCGTCGGTGAGGTCGGCGCCGCCTAGATGGGCGCCGCTGAGTCTGGCAATGTTGAGTTTTGCACCTGTGAGGTTGGTTTTGCTGAGGTTGGCTCCGCTCAGGTTTGCTACACTCAGATTCGCACCCTTGAGGTTGGCTCCGCTCAAGTTGACGCCGCTGAGGTTGGCCTCAGTCAGGTTGATTCCGGCAAAGTTTCTTTCTCCGGCGGCATATTTCTTCAGGAGTTCCTCGACTGTCATGGGGGCGGCACCGTATCAAATATCCCCATTTTATTGCTATGAATATCGGTATTGTCGGACTGGGTTTAATTGGTGGCTCGATCGGGCTGGATTTGCGATCGCGCGGGTTTAATGTTTTGGGGGTTTCGAGTCGGCAGCAGACTTGCGATCGGGCGCAAGCTCGCGGTGTTGTCAATGAAGCCAGCATAAACCTGTCTCTGATTGCAGCAGCCGATGTGGTTTTTATTTGCACGCCACTGGGGTCGATCGAGCCGATCGTCCGAGACTTGGTGCCCTATCTTTCCCCTGATACTATTGTAACCGATGTCGGTTCCGTAAAAACACCCATAGTGCAGGCTGTGTCTTCTCTGTGGCCGAATTTTGTAGGGGGACACCCGATGGCGGGGACTGCTGAAAGCGGAATCGAGGCTGCGGTACCTGATTTGTTTGTGGGCCGGCCTTATGTGGTGACGCCGACTGCCCAAACGCCGGCGTTTGCTGTGGATAAGGTTGAGGAAATTGCGCGGTTGCTGGGTGCTAAAGTTTACCGATGTGAACCGGAAGAGCACGATCGAGCTGTGGCTTGGATTTCTCATTTGCCGCTGATGGCGAGCGCGACGCTGGTTGCTGCGTGCGATCGAGAGGGCGATCGGGATATTGTTAATTTAGCCCAACATTTGGCGAGTTCGGGTTTTCGGGACACGAGCCGGGTGGGGGGTGGCAATCCCGAACTGGGAGTGATGGTGGCAAAGTACAATCGAGAGGAATTATTGCGATCGCTCTCTATTTACCGCGACAGTCTCGACGAGTTTATCAGCGATATCGCAGCCGAAAATTGGCAAAGTCTCGAACACAAGTTGAAGCTGACTCAACAAGCGAGACAGAATTACAACTTGTGATCCAAAATTTACCAGCCAATTCAACCAGTAATTCACGTTCAGATTGAGGCGCAAATAGTTGGTGTAGTCGCTAAAATGAAGCGAGTGTTAACGTTTAAAGCCTAGGAACCGGGCTTTTGAGAATTAACAATTAAACAAAGGTAAGGTGCGCGCCGATCACCCTACTAATTTCTAATTCTCGGCCCTATTTCGGATGCCCCATGCCCTATGAATGATTCTCAAGCATCACCAAATCCATCAAAACCTGTCCATCCCCTCAAGCGGCTGCTGAAATACGGGCGCCGCTACCGCCTGAAAGCTTGGCTGGCAAGTATCTGTTCGCTGCTGAATAAATTCTTTGATTTAGCGCCGCCAGCATTAATCGGTATTGCCGTTGATGTGGTGGTGAAACAGCAAGATTCTATCCTCGCTCAATGGGGCATAAAAGATGTCTTTTGGCAACTGGCAATTATCACTCTTTTGAGCGCGATTGTTTGGACGTTGGAATCTGTTTTTGAATATGCCTATGATTATTTGTGGCGCAATTTGGCTCAGGATATTGAACACGATTTGCGTCTGGAAGCTTACAGTCATTTGCAGGAATTAGAATTAGCTTATTTTGAAGAACGCAGCACGGGCGGTTTGATTTCTATTCTCAATGATGATATCAATCAACTCGAACGTTTTTTAGACGACGGCGCTAATGAGGTAATTCAGGTAATGACAACGGTTGTTGTGATTGGGGCGGCTTTTTTTGCTGCTTCTCCTCTTGTTGCTGGGCTGTCAATGCTGCCGATACCTTTTATTATTTGGGGTTCGATCGCCTTTCAAAATCGCCTCGCTCCTTTCTATGCTGATGTGCGGGAAAAGGTGAGTTTTCTGAACGGGCAACTGTCGAATAATTTGATGGGAATTACTACTATTAAAAGTTTTACTTCCGAAGATTATGAAATTCAGCGCATCGAAACACAAAGCCAAGCTTACCGCCAAAGCAACCGACGGGCGATCGTACTTTCGGCTGCTTTTATTCCGCTGATTCGGGTTGTGATTTTCTTGGGGTTTATTGCAACACTATTTCTGGGGGGTTTGGAGGTGGTGGCGGGCCGGTTGTCTGTGGGAACTTACAGCGTTTTGGTGTTTTTGACCCAGCGGTTGTTGTGGCCGCTGACTCGCCTGGGAGATACTCTGGATCAATACCAGCGCGCCATGGCTTCGACTAATCGGGTGATGAATTTGTTGGATACTCCGATCGCAATTCGCACGGGTGATATTCGGCGGCCGGTTAGTTCGATTAAGGGTGAGTTGGAATTTAAAAATGTTACGTTTTCTTATAATCAAAGAAAACCGATTTTGCAGTATTTTTCTTTGAATCTGCCGGCGGGAAAAACTACTGCGATTGTTGGGGCGACAGGTTCCGGTAAAAGTACGCTGGTGAAACTAATATTGAGGCTGTACGAGGTACAGCATGGCAATATTTATCTCGACGGTATAGAATTAAATAGCCTGAATTTAAAAGATTTGCGGAGAGCGATCGGATTGGTGAGTCAAGATGTGTTTTTGTTTCACGGTACGGTGGCAGAAAATATTGCTTACGGCAGTTTTGAGGCCAGCAATCGAGAGATAGTAAATGCTGCGAAAATTGCCGAAGCGCACGAGTTTATCGCGCAATTGCCGGACGGTTACAACACTATTGTAGGGGAACGCGGTCAAAAGTTGTCGGGGGGGCAGCGACAGCGAATTGCAATTGCGAGGGCTGTTTTGAAGAATCCGCCGATTTTGATTCTTGACGAAGCTACTTCAGCGGTGGATAACGAGACTGAGGCGGCAATTCAGCGATCGCTCGAACGAATTACCAAGAATCGCACTACAATTGCGATCGCCCACCGTCTTTCTACTGTCCGCAATGCCGATTGCATTTGTGTCATGGAAGAGGGGCTGGTGGTAGAATCGGGGCAGCACGAACAACTGATCGAACAGGACGGAATTTATGCGGCGCTCTGGCGCGTGCAATCTGGTATAAGATAGAAACGCAGCGGTTTTGGGTAATTGGGAATTGCTAATTTGTAATTGGGGATGGGCCTTTGGGCATGGGTAACTAATGACAACAGTCAACAGCCAACTGCCAACCGCCAACTGCCAACTGCTAACTGACAACTGACTGCAAAATATTAGTTTCTACAAGCAAGAAGAGAAAATGTTTCTATTTGATAGCCCTGAGTCCAAACCCAACGAAAATAGCTGGAGTCGGAAATTAGATAAATTTGTGAAAGCTAATCAAAATGAATTGGCTGCTTTGGCTTGGGGGCTATTTCTGGAAAGGGGAGAAGAAAGCGAGGAGATTTTGGCAATTGATATTGCAGAAACTGCGCGTTTTGTGTATTGTAAGAAAGAGGCGGTTGAGGAGTTGAACCGTCAAGTAAAAAGTCATATTCAGGAAGTTGTAGGTGTGTTGAACGCTCACAAGCCTGAGAAGGAAGTGGCGATTTTGGCGATCGGGGAAGGTCAAATTAAGTTGATTCTTTTTGAACCTAAGCCTGAACCTCCTGTTTGTTTTGAGGAAGCTGCAACCGATGTTGATACATTGTTGGCTAAGCTGGAACAGCAGATGGTTGAATGTATGAAATAGCAGTTATATCAAATCCGGTGGCATCGGAATTGATATTACCTACACTCAGGAGACGACGCCGTGCAGTTTCCCTACAATTAATCGGGCGATGGTTATATCTCTTATCGAGGAAAATTGATTGTGTTGGGGTAGGGAAACGGCAATGCCGTGTCGTCAGTTGCCCTATTGTCGATGGTTATATCCGATCGCACTCTGAGGGCAATTTTATCCCATAGTCTCTTTCAATCCCTGGGTGCTCTCAACTTCCTATTAGCAACAGGCTTTCCGGCCTGTTCCACAAAGAGTAAACCCGGACTTATTATAGATATCAGAATAACCAGCAATCAAAATAACCAGCGGGCGGCGAATCGTCATGCAAAATTTGAGATCGATATAAATTAGGTACAGCTTCCGCCAATTCTGTACCTAATTTTACTTCCCGCGCTCTTTCTGTTAATGGAAATGAAAATTGATAGCCATCTTGCAAATATTTTGCCCTAGCAACAATCTCATTCTTCTCTAAAATAGCGCTGTTGCTACCAATCAAAACAGTGTTAATGTCCTTCCACGGACACACGCACACCTGGGAAAATACGCTTTGAAAAGTCTTGATTTTTTCCGCATAAAACTCATCTCTTTGCAGCAGATTTACCAGCACAACTCCCTCACTTGACAAGCGTTTTTCGCAGATTTGATAAAATTCTTTGGTGGATAGGCGATGCGGAAAGTAGCCGTTGCCAAAAGCTACGTCGATCATGATGATATCGTATTGAGTATCTGATTTTTGCTGCTCTAAATACTCTCTGCCGTCTTGAATTGTTACAGTTAGACGATCGTCCAATTTTACCCCAAAACACTGTGTAGCTGCTTCGATCGCGATCGGATCGACATCCGCACATTCTATAACAGTTTCCGGCAAATAGTGGTGCAACACTAAGGGAATTCTGCCGCCGCCAAAACCAGCTATGTAGATTCTTTGAGGTTGGTTTTGCCACACTAAACCCAACATCATCGCCTGAGTATATTCAGACACTAGATGTAAAGGATTGTTGAAATCGAATACAGATTGCAGTAAATCTGTGTGCTGATTTACTTTTTCTACTAAAGATAGTTTAATGTGCGATCGCTCTTTTGTGACTGCAACATAGTGAACACCAGACTCTTTGCAAAAAATAACCTTGTCTGGCTGTTGCTGCAGCCAAGCCAGCCGCTGTCCAATAGCGGATAAATTAATAGATTGCCAAGTTTTGTGTTCCTCAATCATCTAATTTTAAATTTTATTTAAACTCCATATTCTCTAAGAATATAGCCTCATCAACCTGGTTTATACCAAAATGGCTTAGGAATGAGAATTAAATAACTTACAATGCGTGATGGTTCTTGTGGGATGGGCCTGAAAGCCCGTCCAGAAAGGGCGGGCTTTCAGGCCCATCCCCTACTCCCCACTTTCAAGAGTGTAAATTATTTAATTCGCGATCCTTAGTCGCCCGATATCTGCGAAGAAACCGGGTTTCGAGTCAAGGCTGGCACAAGCCATGTTCTCATTTTCCAGCAGGGCGAAGAACGAGAAGACAACAGAAATTCACCCGATTACAGCCGCTTGTACGCCACCAATTCCAAACCTGAAACCGAAAGTTCCACTTTTTCCCAATCTTGCTTGTCACCTTCCAACTTTTCAAAGGCTGCTGAGGTCAGCAAAATCTCTCCGCGTTCCGCCAAATCCTCTCCCAGCTTGGATGCCAGATTAAATTCAGATCCGTACATATCCTCTCCTTCCAGCATCAAAACATCGCCACAGCCAATACCAATGCAGAGGTAAATGTCCATCTCCGGCGGCAGTGTCGTGTTGACAGCCGCCGTTTGTTTCAAAGAGTCGATCGCAGCTTCCACCGCCGATTTTACATCGGGAAAAACTGCAAAAATATTGTCGGCTTCCTCCTTAACTACAGTGCCGCTGTATTCGGAAATTATCGGTTTTACAATTCCGTGCATTCGGTGAATCATTGCCAAAAAATGAATAATTCCGTAGCGGACTGTCGTGCGCGAAAATCCTGACATATCCATTACTAAAATTGCGTAATTTTGGCGAAAAGTTTCATTGATTTTCGCATCAATTTCCGCCATTCTTTCGGGATGTTCGTTTCTTTCTTGCAGCAACTTTTCCAAGTAAGCGCGGTTATTTGTTTTCATTTTTAATTAAATTCCCAATCGCGACACACTTCTTGAGGGCGGCCAGCAGGATGCACTGCACAAGTGATGCCATCCTTACCGTAATAATAATCACAGACTTTGCAAGGTTTAGTTTGCTCTAATTTTTTCATCAAAGTTGCCCGGATTGTCTGGACTCGGTTGCGATACTTGTTTGCATTTGAGTGACTCGGTTCAATTGCCAAAGCTTGCTCGAAAGCTGCTAAGCTGGAATCGTACAATTTAATAATTTGGGAACTGTATTTTGTCCAAGCATCGGCATGGCTTTGATACAGTTCGACTGTACTTAAGTTTAAAATACCGTATTCTGTCCAAGCGTCGGCTGAAGCTCGATCGAACTTAATATTAGCATTGAGCAAAACTTTTTTGATTGTTGCCAAAAGTTCCCTCGGCTGCCAAGGTTTGCTAACATAAGCCTCGGCGCGATCGCCCTGGAACCTCGCAAATAAAGCTAACTGCTGTCCCTTGCCTGTTAAAAATACCACCGGTATGTTCCGAGTTTCGGGATTAGCTTTAATGAAACGACAAACCCCGTAGCCGTCGAGACGGGGCATTATGACATCTAATAATACTAAATCGGGGCAATTTTTCTCGATTTTATCCAGCGCTTCCACACCGTCTGATGCCTGAATTACATTCAATCCGCTGCATCTCAACTGATGTGAAATGCACTCGCGCTGGCTGCGGGAATCTTCCACCACTAAAACTGTACTCATCACTCCCCACTTGGTTTTTGAGGTAAACTTGTTCGCTGCTTCGAGTTGTCCTTGCTGAAATCAGTTTACCCGCATTGGATGAATTTGCTATCACTGGCTATCTAAATTTACTCAAATTGCAACAAATCTTAAAATCGGGAGCCAAGGTGATACTTATCAGAAAATGCTAGTTGCTAATACGCGGATAATTGTTGAAAGTTTGGGCGGCAAATATTCGGCTTTTAAGCCTTAATAACGGCAAATCGTACTGATGTCGGACGAATACATTGTTGAATTGCAACAGATAATCGGCTATTGTATACGTTAAAGTTCTTAAGGACGACAAATGAATCGATTGCTCCTCACTTTACTTGTAAGTCCGACGCTGTTTGGATCTGTGATGTCTATGAGCGCGATCGCCAATCCCGCTCTAATTGGCGAAATACCAGCCCAATCGGCTGATTCGCCTCAATGCGTGCGATCGCCCCACACTCAGCGCCTGAGTTGCGTGCGGCTTTCTGGCAAGTCTGCTGCTGCTAATTCTAAAGTAAGAATCAGTTGGCAGCGCCCGGGTGAAGAACGGGTGGCGATGCTGGATTTTTCGGAAGCAGAAAGCGATGAGGCGGTGGCGCTGTTTGGCTGCGACTGTCAGATGTGTATCAACTCGCTGCGACAGTTGCGCGGTTTGCCACCTCTGGATCTAGCTTCTTGATGGCGATCCGACAGCATTGGGAGTCAGGCTCAAAAACCAGGTTTCCGATCGCTGCGGGCTTTGGAATGCCTTTAGCTTTCTCACTTTTAGAGAAACCAAAGCCAGCAAATTTATCGATCGCCCCAAAAAACATCCTAACAGCAAAGCAGCCAAAATATAAGGTGCAGCCACCTGCAAATCCGACCAACCGCGACCGTTCAAACTACCGATTAACCAATTCAAAGCAGCTTGCAAGCGGCTGTCTTCAGCTAACAGCAACAGTGTAGTTTGTACTGCCCCAAAAAGAGAACTCACAGCCACACCTGCTAAAACCAAACGTTCCACAGAAATTCCCGTTTTAGTTTTGCCCAAAAAGTAGACCAGCATCGAAGTGAAAATAGCACCTATCCAAGCCGCCAAAGGCACCCAAGTTTGAAATATTCCCAAAGTCAGCATGGTAATCGCAACCAACCCTGCACCCGCCGAAATTCCTAATACAAAAGGATCGGCTAAACCGTTGCGGAGCAAACCTTGCAGCAAAGCCCCCGACATTCCTAAAGCCGCACCAACCGTCAGCGCTGCCGCAACTCTGGGCAAACGCAATTCCCATAAAATAGTTTGATTGACAGTATCACCTCGGTGCAGAAATGCTTGCCACAATTGATCGGCACTCATGGGTACCGCACCAAAAGAAAGCGAAAGCGCGATGGTTAATAGCAAACCCAATCCTAAGAAGACAACTGCCTGAAAAACTCGATATTTTAGCCAGATTTTTTTCACAATATATTATACCGCTTTGCTTTTAGATAAATAACATTTTTACATAGTTATTTCTGCGCGATCGCCCAAACTCCTAAGAGACAATCCGGCTAGTTACTAAATACCATATATTCTCCTGTTTGTGGATAGATCGCGCTCGTTAACTACAGTAAGCTCTTCAGATTAACGCTCGATCGGAGATATTGCACCGATCTGTAATTGTAGAGCTTGCGCGCCAACCGCATTTTCACGTATAATGAGAATGATTATCAAACAAAAGGCGCGCGATCGGCTCGATCGCCCGTATCTTAGCAGAGGCGATCGCACCGGGCTGTCAGCGATGAGGTGCGATCGGCTTGGCAAATTAACAGCAAGGTCTCTACAATTAACCAACGAATAACAATGACTAATCTCACCGTACAAACCCCAGATTTAATTGCCGATCTTCCCAAAAGAGGGATGCCAGTAACTATAATTACCGGATTTCTCGGCAGTGGAAAAACTACTTTACTCAATCAAATACTCAAAAATCGCCAAGACTTAAAAGTAGCCGTTTTAGTTAACGAATTTGGCGATATAAACATCGATTCGCAGCTTCTATTTTCTACAGAGGATGACATGGTAGAACTTAGCAACGGTTGCATATGTTGCACTATTAACGAAGGCTTAGTCGATGCAGTTTACCGAGTTTTAGAACGAGAAGAACGCATCGACTGCATGGTAATTGAAACCACCGGAGTTGCTGACCCGCTGCCGATTATCCTGACATTTGTCGGCACAGAATTGCGGGATTTAACCAATCTAGATTCTGTACTTACCGTAGTCGATAGCGAAACATTCACTCCCGATCATTTTGACAGCGAAGCAGCTTTTAAACAAGTGGCATTTGCAGATATTGTGCTGCTGAACAAAACCGATCTCGCTCCTCCAGAAAAAGTAGAAAAGTTAGAATCTTACATTCGCACAGTTAAGGAAGGAGCGAGAATTTTACACTCTCGATACGGTGAAGTTCCTCTACCCTTAATTTTGGGTGTGGGTTTAACGCAAGCAGATATTTTCAACAGTCTTGAAATTGAGGAAAAACACGAACACCATCACGAACATCATCACGAACACCACCATCACGGACATCAATCTCATCACTTAGATAACGACGGATTTATTTCACTATCATTTGAGAGCGATCGACCTTTTGATGTCCACAAATTCCAAGAATTTCTAACGGAAAAAATGCCCTTCGATGTATTTCGGGCAAAAGGAATTCTCTGGTTTAACGACAGTCCGATGAGACACATATTTCAACTCAGCGGCCCCAGATACGAACTAGATGCTTCGGAATGGTTTACCGCACCTAAGAATCAACTCGTAGTCATCGGCCGCAACTTAGATATCGCTCAAATTCGAGAACACCTGAACAGTTGTTTAGTTTAAGATCGTGTCTTAAAAAACCATGAGGACACGGCATTGCCGTGTCCCTACTATCTCATGCGTAAGTCCTAATCTCAAATCTAAAATCTCAAATCGATCGCCCTTCCTGCTACAATCGAAGGTATAATATTAACGAAGTAAACCGCTACGAGTGAATCATGTCTGCAAACACCGCGCTACCTGCTGCTTTAGCTAAAATCGTTCAGCGCTTTCAGCGACATTCCGATCCGAAACAACGCTACGAACAACTGCTGTGGTATGCCAAGCGACTCCCAGCATTTCCCGAAAGCGATAAACTGCCGGAAAACAAAGTTTCTGGCTGCGTGTCGCAAGTTTATATTACCGCAAATTTGGCAGACGGAAAAGTTCTGTATCAAGGCGATTCAGACGCTCAGTTAGTCAAAGGATTAGTTGGCTTGCTGGTGGAAGGTTTGAGCGGATTAACGCCTGCTGAAATTGTCACCATTACCCCAGATTTTATTCAAGACACGG
This sequence comes from Microcoleus sp. AT8-A3, assembly GCF_036705675.1. NCBI lineage: Bacteria > Bacillati > Cyanobacteriota > Cyanophyceae > Oscillatoriales > Microcoleaceae > Microcoleus > Microcoleus sp. AT8-A3. Next base: position 42,734 of record NZ_JAUBVD010000038.1, on the reverse strand, counting down.
GATTGAATGTGAGTCTTACACCTTCCCGCGCTAACGGATTTTTCAACATCTTTCAAATGATGAAAAATAAGGCTCTTGCTTGTGAATTGAGCAAGCAAGCAGAAGAAAATTAAAAGAATAAACAGCCATGACTCAAACTACAAATTTAACAAAATCCAATTCTGGCCAGTATTCCGCCGCAGTTCAAGAATATCTGTGGAATTGGAAAGAAACCCAAATCAAAGTTATTTACGAAACCAGAGGGCAGGGAAATCCTGTATTGTTGCTGCCGGCATTCAGTACGGTTTCGACGCGAGAAGAAATGCGTCCTTTAGCAGAATTGTTAGCTTCTAACTTTCAAGTTATGAGTTTAGATTGGCCGGGTTTTGGCGAATCCGATCGCCCGCGAACCGACTATGAACCGCAATTATATCATCAATTTCTCAAGGATTTTGTTGCGGAAAATTTTAATAGTCCGGTGGCTGTAGTTGCAGCAGGTCACGCTGCGAGTTATGTGATGCAATTAGCGCAATCAAAACCCCATGTTTGGTCAAAGATTGTGTTAGCAGCACCGACTTGGCGCGGGCCTTTGCCGACGATGAGCAAACAGCAAAGCGGCTGGCACGGAATCGTGAGAGAATTAGTACGATCGCCCTTACTGGGACAATTCCTCTACAAACTAAACACTGCGCCGTCTTTCCTCAGTTTTATGTACCGCCGCCACGTCTACGCCGATGCAGCTAAAGTCACGCCAGATTTCATCCAAAACAAATGGCAAGTGACGCAAAAACCAGGTGCTCGATACGGTTCCGCTGCCTTTGTGACTGGTGGTTTAGATACGGCAAAAGTGCGATCGGAATTTACAGATAAATTTCAACAATTAGCAGTGCAGGTGATGGTTGTAATTGCTGAAAATGCGCCGCCAAAATCCAAGGCTGAAATGGAAGCATTAACGGAATTACCGGGTGTTGAATCGCGAGTTATTCCCGGTTCTTTGGGTATGCACGAAGAGAATGCTGAAGCTTTGGCAAATGTGGTTAAATCTTTTATTTGAGAGGATTAAGAGGGGATGAACCGCAGAGGGCGCAGAGAACGCAGAGGGGAGGAATGCAAGCTGTTTTTTTAACGTTTGTTTGGATGGTTTGCTATTGGTTTTGTCTGCCAGTTTATGCTGTCGCAGATCCGCCGATAATCAATTTGCCCAAGAGTACGATCGAAGGTGCGATCGACTTTCACATTCATTCTTCTCCTGATGCGATTCCCCGTAGATTAGACGATTTTGAAGTAGCGAAATTAGCTGCTAGGGCGAAGATGAAAGCTGTGGTATTGAAAAATCATTATGCCAGCACAGCAGCGCGGGCAGTTCTGGTTAATAAAATAGTACCAAAAATCGAAGTTTTCGGAGGAGTTGTTCTCAATCATTCGGTAGGCGGCATTAATCCCGACGCTGTAGAAGCAATGCACCGCATCGGTGGCAAATACGGTAAAGTAGTGTGGCTACCAACGGTTGATGCTGAGCATCACTTGCAGGTTTTTCACAAGTCGGGAATGGGGATTAAAGTTGCGGAAAATGGCAAGGTTTTACCGGAAACAGCAGCGGTTTTGAAGATTGTAGCCCAAGAGAATTTGGTATTGGAAACTGGTCATATTTCCTCAGAAGAAGTGATGGCAGTTGTAGCTGAAGCCAACCTGCTCAACATTAAGAACATTCTGATTACCCATGCAATGGCAGATGTACCCGGTTTGTCCCTAGAAAATATGCAAACAGCCGCCGCAACCGGAGCTTTCTTAGAACTCGCATTTGTGAACGATTTGATGGGAGAAAATGCCGCTGATGACGGACACAAAAACTGGCATCAAGTTTCTATTAGTAAGATGGCAGCAGCGATTAAACTAATAGGAGCAGAGCATTTTGTGATGAGCACGGATTTAGGAAGGAAACCCGATCCTTTGCCTGCGGAAGGTTACAGATTATTTGTGAAAAAATTGATAGATGAAGGCATTTCTCCGCAGGAAATTGATTTAATGATGAAACACAATCCAGCTCGATTGTTAGGCATTTATAATTGATAATTGGTAATTGGCAATCGGGGATTGGGAATCGCTAATTGGGAATTCTCTTCCCTCTTTTCTCTTCCTTCTTCCCTCTTCCTTCTGCCTTCTTCCTTCTTCCTTCTATCCTTTACATCCGTCGAGCTAATCCGTTGCCGAACTTCCTTCTGCCTTCTTCCCTCTTCCTTCTATCCTTTACATCCGTTACATCCGTCGAGCGAATCCGTTGCCGAACTTCCTTCTTCTATTCTTGATTGCCTTTGCTGTTCAAGTATCCGTTATCTGCAATGCGCCAAGCACCCCCAGCATTGCCCGTTAAATCGCTATCTTCCACGGTAGCAATGCCATCTCTGTAAACGGCGATCGCCTCACCTTCATTACCATTAATCCGACACCGGCGCACGATCAATTTCCCTCCCAATCCGACACCTATTCCCAAACTGCCGTTGTCAAAAATACTGCAATCTTCCACCGTTGCTTTCCCATTATCCGATATAAAAATTCCGTTCCATACCCCATCATGAATTTTATTCCGACGGAGGATCGAATTTGCATCAGGGCCGCAAATTCCCACCACAGAATAGTCCGCAGAAGTGATATCGCTGTCTTCTATGATTAACTCGCCTTTGCGAATATCTACAGCGTAATATTTCCCAGTGGCGCTCAGCGTTAAACCGCGCACTAAAGCACTGTCAGTTGCCATTTTAATGCAGTTTGAGCTGATACTTTCAACCACAATGCGATCGACCTCTCCGCTGCCGATAATTTCTACCGATTTGTCGATAATTAGACTTTCGCGGTAAACGCCTGGATGCACGTCAATGCGCGTGCCCGGTGCTGCATTTTTCAGCGCTTCGCTAATAGTAGTATAATCGCCTTGACCCTGCTGAGAAACAACAAATCCTTGACTCTTCCCAACTTTGGTATCTGAAGTAGATGCTTTAATTTTCCCTGACTTCGACTCAAAATGCTCAGATTGCCGATCGCCCGCTGCGGAAAGTTGCGATGTTAGCTGCAAGCGTTCTTGATAAACTGTCTCTAGCTGATGTTCTAACTCGCATACTTGAGATATAAGTTGAGCTTGATTCTGCTTTGCTGTCTCAATTTGACTTTGAGTTTCCGAGAGTTGAGAATAAAGGTGCGATCGTTCTCTGTTAGCAGTTTCTAGCCCAGATGCCAATTCAGAGCGACTTTGACGCACATTTTCTAACTGACTTTCTAACTCCAATATTTGAGATTGAAGTTGATTTTGATTCTGATTTGCTGTCTCGATTTGAGTTTGCAATTGGGAGATTTGAAAAGTTAGCTGAGATTCCAATTCAGAGCGACTTTGACGCACACTTTCTAACTGACTTTCTAACTCCAATATTTGAGATTGAAGTTGATTTTGATTCTGATTTGCTGTCTCGGTTTGACTTTGGAATTCCGAAAGTTGAGAAGTTAGCTGAGATTCCAATTCACTGCGACTTTGACGCACACTTTCTAACTGACTTTCTAAGTCGGATACTTGAGATTGAAGTTGATTTTGATTCTGATTAGCTGTTTCGATTTGACTTTGGGATTCCGAGATTTGAGAATTGAACTGAGATTCCAATTCAGAGCGACTTTGACGCACAGTTTCTAACTGTTGCTCTAACTCCGAGATTTGAGATTGAAGTTGATTTTGATTCTGGTTTGCTGTCTCGGCTTGACTTTGAATTTCCGAGAGTTGAGAATAAAGTTGCGAGCGTTCGGTGTTAGCAGTTTCTAGCTGAACTTCTAATTCAGAGCGAGTTTGATGCAGGCTATTTATCTGATTTTCTAACTCCGAGATTTGAGATTGAAGTTGATTTTGATTCTGATTAGCTGTTTCGATTTGACTTTGGGATTCCGAGATTTGAGAAGTGAGTTGAGATTCCAATTCAGAGCGACTTTGACGCACAGTTTCTAACTGGTGTTCTAACTCCGAGATTTGAGATTGAAGTTGATTTTGATTCTGGTGGGCTGTCTCGATTTGACTTTGGGATTCCGAGATTTGAGAATTGAACTGAGATTCCAATTCAGAGCGACTTTGACGCACAGTTTCTAACTGTTGCTCTAACTCCGAGATTTGAGATTGAAGTTGATTTTGATTCTGGTTTGCTGTCTCGGCTTGACTTTGAATTTCCGAGAGTTGAGAATAAAGTTGCGAGCGTTCGGTGTTAGCAGTTTCTAGCTGAACTTCTAATTCAGAGCGAGTTTGATGCAGGCTATTTAGCTGATTTTCTAAGTCCGATACTTGAGATTGAAGTTGAGTAGGGATCTGGTTTGCTGTCTCGATTTGACTTTGCAATTGGGACAGTTGAGAATAAAGGTGGGAGCGTTCTGTGTTAGCAGTTTCTAATTCAGCTTGCAGTTCTGATAACTGAGACTGGAGTTGCGAGCTATCTTCCTCCTTGCGCTGTATCTGAGACTCCAATTCTGACAACTCAGACAGCAGTCTCTCTCGCTCTACAACAACCATTTCGGATTGAAGTTGTACTTCATGAAGTTGAGAGTTTAACTGCATTTTCTCCAGATTAGCTGCTTCTAACTGTCTTTGCAGTTCTAATAATTCCAATGGAGGTTGCTTTGCTTGTTGGCGAGCGGTTTGCAATTGAGAGTTGAGTGTTTTGCGTTCTTGCTCTGCACTCTCCAATTGAGCTTGTAGCTCTGACAATTCCGAAGTAAATTGCGATCGCTCTGCTTCGACTAATTGCAGTTGCTCTTGCAAACCAGATAGTTGAGACTGAAGTTGCTCGCGCTCTTGAATCGAGCGATCGAACTTAATTTGAGTTTCCGACAACTGGTACTGTACCTGCAATCTGCTTTGGCTAGCCGTTTCCAACTGACTTTCAAATTCCGACAGCAGAGCGTGAAATTGAGAACGTTCTGCATCAACCGCCTCTAACTCTGCTTGCATTTCCAGCAATTGAGCGTTAAGTTGCGATCGCTCCTGATCCGCAACTTCTAACTGCTCTTGAAGTTCTGCCACTTCTGCTAACTGAGACTCAGCTTGTTGAGCATTTTCTAGCTGAAACTGCAAATCAGCAATCAGAGTATCAATTTGCGATCGATCCTGGGCAATTCCTGCCAAAAATTCTTCCATTTCCGACACTTGATTTTTTAACACTTCTTGCTCGCGAGTCACAGTTTCCAACCGACTTTGTAACTGAGACAATTCAGAATTTAGCTGATTTTCATTCTGCACCTTTTGCCGCAATTCCGAAGTTCTGGCATCCAACTGAGCAGCCAAATTCGATATCGCCTCCTGCGAACCCTGCATCCGTACCAAATTGCGTGAATTTCGCTTATTCAAAATTAGCCAGCAGACTAATGCCCCGCCTCCAAATCCTATTAATAAAAGTAATGCTTCCATGTGTTTTATCTAATTAATATAAATTGAGGGATTTTGATTATGACCAAAAAAGGGACATCCACAAATCGCGATCTTACTCAAAGCTATCACAACTTGCCAGCCTGTGTTGACTTTTCTCGACAATTTATATTTCTTTACAAATCCCTTTTGTTTACAGGTAAGGTGCAGCCCGCCCTGCAAGTCCGATTAATGCAGCAAATCCACAATATGAGGAATAATTTCGATATGCTGAGTCAACAAATAATCCAACCTATCCGCCAATAAACTAAAAATTAAATCGTTATAACTCATCCCGTATTCCGCCAAACCTAAAGCTACCAAACTCGTCACATTTTCCCCTGGATGTTTCAGATCCGGTTTGGGATTTGCTTCCAAAACATAAAGCGTTCCATCAGCATCACTTCGGACATCAATTCGCACCAAACTGTTCAAACTAAACTCCCAATAAATTTTTCTAGCTAACTCAATTAACTCTTGTTTGAGATCAGGTTCCTCACCGCCCATCAACCGTCCTCGATCCGCCGTAATCGCTTTTTTGTCCATAGAAGTAAAGATAAGTTCGTCAGGCTCAAGCACGCGCTCCACCGTCGAAAAAGCAAAAGGTTTTGTATTTTTATAGAAACCGCCTTTAGCATATTTAACATAGCCACAAACCGCCACACAAAATTCTCGTCCCGGCAAATACTTTTCAATTAAAGCAGTATTGTGAGTGGCTCGGTGAACTTCCGAAACCGCCTCAGACAAACCCTCAATTTTGTCTACAAAATGAACGTGCAGCGAAGCGCGACCGGATACTGGTTTAACAACAAACGGCCCTTGATAGTCACCAAAAGCAATGGCAAAACGCTGATGCAAATTAGGATGCAAAATCCCTTGAGAAGGATGCCAAGTAATAAACGGAGCGGTTTGTATTCCGACTGATTGCAGTTCCCGTTTAAAAGCGTGTTTGTTATCTAAAGTTGAACTATTTAAAGGATTGTGACCGACATAAGGCATTCCCAACATTTCCAACAATGCGGGAGTGTGACAAACAGGATTGTATCCCTGGACTCCGCCAGTATTCAGCCACACTAAATGGATATTTTTTTGTTTTAGTTGTTCCGGTAAGTTCATGTCGTCAGGCATGACAAAGACTTGCTGAAAGCCAATTTCTGCTAATGCTGTAGCAATTTCGCGGGCGACGATTTCGTAACTCTTCCAAGCGCGGGGATTGTGAGTTTTGTAAATCACTGAGCCGGGGCGATCGCAGTCCCCGCCGAACACCACAGCAATCCGCAATTTAGCAAACAGCACCTCCAAATATTGACGCAGCAAACTAAAGTCATAATGCCAGCGATTCAGGCTAATTGATGTTGCAACCATTTAAGTTTATTTCCTGTGTGTTTTATTTTTTATCTGCCGAACTGCTAGATTTTGCCAAATATATTCCCGCCAAAACTACGGAGAATGCAAACCAATTAAACAAGCTCAAACTTTCCGCAAACAGCACCCCGGCAATAATCGCAGTAATCACGGGTTCTAGCAGCAGAAAAAGAGCGACAAATCCCGACGACAAACGACCGAGACTGTGGATGAGCAGTCCCTGGCCGAAAGCTTGACAAATCACCGCCAAACCAATTACAGCCAGCCATCCCTGCCAAGAATAAGGGAAAACTCGATCGCCCGCCAGCAGAACCAGTGGCAAAACCAAGAGACTACCAATAAAACAGCGCCACATCAATATAGTTGTCGCCGGAAACTTTGTTCGCAAATGTTCTGAAAGTAGCAGATTTCCTGCATAAAAAATCGCCGATAAAAGAGCAGTAATGTCGCCGACTAGATTGTCTCCCGCCGTTTGCAAATCGTCCATTCCGATCGCAATTGCGCCAGACAAAGCCACCGCCAGTCCCACCAAAAACCTGCTGTCAAAGCGCCGCCCCAACAGCAGCCATCCCCCCAAAGTAGTAAATAAAGGAGTTAAGTTTCGCAGTACAGTAGAATTAGCGACATTAGTCTGAGTCAGTGACCAGGCCCAGAAACCCAAAGAAGCAGAAGAAACCACGCCTACGGCTGTTAACAGCATCACATCCTGCAGAGTGTAGCTCGATCGCTCTTCAACTTTTGCCCCAGACATTCGGCGGCGTGCAGCATCAGCACCATTCCATACTCCAAATACCACAGTTGCTATCCACAAACGGTTAAAAACAGTAGCATTCGGGCTGATTTCCCGTTCGCTAAACCTAATAAAAATCGCCGCCAGCGACACCGCTAGCAGCGCCGCAGACAGCGAAACGATCGCCCAAATTTTGCCTTGACTGTCAGCTAATTCACCGTTTTTTAAACTGTCTGACTTTCCCGAAACAAGAGTTTTGTCTTCAGTTTTTAAGGCAGAGTTTAACTCGGTTTTTTCCAAAATATTGCGCCGAAGTTCAATATTTTGCTCTGGCAATTCCAGTTTTTTTGACATTATTAAAAGTTCCAATGAAGGCAAAAAACAGAAAGCAGAAGGTATAATTATAAATTATACAAATCCTCAAAACTCATGCAACAGTATCGCTCCGGGTGCGTCGCCACCCTTAAATATTAAATAATATCCACAATCTTTGAGCGACGCACCGGTGCATACAGTCTTTCAGTAAACAAACCCACACTCATCATTCTTGCTTTCTGGAGGCGAGAATTGGTATTAACAGCAGCTTAGGTTGAAGGTTTAACAGAAAGCCTTGTCAAAGCCTCCTTTAGCGCCGGCGGCAATTGCCGGATAATCTTGTTCTTGTCGCGATCGACACCCACCAAAGTTACCTGTGCTGTCACATATAACTCCTGAGTCTCAGCCGATCGAATTTCGTAATCCCAAAGCAGCCGCACACCCTCGCTAGCAGCCATCCGCGTTCTGACTGCCACAGATTGACCCATTTGTACAGCCCGGTGGTAGCGCAGCGAAAGTTCCACCACAGGCAATTCCAAACCCTGCGCCACCCAGTCTGCATACTCGATGCCAAGAGATCGCAAACTTTCCACCCTAGCTTCCTCCATCCAAGCAATATAAGTCCCGTGCCAAACCACACCGCTGTAGTCAGTATGGTGAGGGTAAACTCGCACCAAATATTCAAACCAGCCCTCAGAGTCGATCCCGCGGCGATTTTGAATAGCACCAGCCGGTGCGAGTTCAGGTTGAGTTCGATCGTTCTCTAACACTTTACAAATCGTTCCAAAACGCTACATTTCTACAAATCATAAGACAAACTTCAGGCTTATGCTTGACTGTAAGCAACTAGAGTACCAACGCCCTAGTTTAACGTCGCACAAGAAAACTCAACTGTTTTTACCGCCAAAAAAACCATGATAGAAAAAATTTTAGTAGCCGTCGCCGGTCGCGGCTTGTGCGAAGAGATGTTTAATATGTTGATGGACATCCCTTCCTTGCAACAAACCTCTGTCACCGTCTTGCACGTCGTGCCGCCCCAAGTAACCTCCGATGGCATGGCCGAGAAACTGGAAGAAGGAGGCAAGATTTTAGCACAAGCAGTCCAGTCTTTGAAAATAGATCCCAGCAAAGTCAACCCCAGGCTCAAACAGGGAGACCCGAAAACCACAGTTTGCCAAGTCGCAGAAGAAGAACAATCCGACTTAGTAATTATGGGTTCCCGCGGACTCGGACGGCTGCAATCGATTTTGGAAAACTCAGTCAGCCAGTACGTTTTCCAGCTAACATCCCGACCGATGTTGTTAGTAAAAGACGACATCTATGTCAAAAAAATCAAGCGCGTCATGGTGGCGGTAGACAAATCAGAAGCTGCCAAACAGTCATTAGAGCTGGCGCTATCTTTGGTCAAAGAAGTCAGTGGCCCAGAGATAATTTTAGTACACGTCACCAAAGATTTGACGGGAAAATCCAGCACAGATTTAACAACAAGTGCTGAAAAAGACGCTGTATTGGCCCCAGCAGTAGCACTAACCAAACAAATGGGAGTTAGCTACCGCTGCGTGAGTGCTACAGGCAAGCCAGGGGAAGAAATTTGTCGGATTGCAGACGAGTTGAATGCCGACTTGTTAGTAATCGGTTCCCCGGATCGGCGACCCAGCGTTGCCAAAAACTTTGTGGATATCGATCGACTCCTAGGAAATTCGCTATCAGACTACGTGCGAGTTTATGCCAACTGTCCCGTCTTGCTAGCCCGCACAGTCGGCTAGAATCTCATCGTTAACACTTAGGATCGCGAATTAAATAATTTACACTCTTGAAAGTGCGGAGTAGGGGTTGGGCTTATAGCCCGCCCTTTCTGGACGGGCGGGACGCCCATCTCACAAAAACCATCACGCATTGTAAGTTATTTAATTCTCATTCCTTAGCAGCTAACACTCAACAGTTAATAAAAAAAGCGCCTCAGCAAAAAGCTGTTGGCGCTTTTTTTTTGCAAGCAGCTTGCGCCTGACAGAAATAACAGCAGTTGCTAATCTTTTCTACCTTGACGGCTAGCTGTTTGAATGTACAGAATGATTAGAAAAACACTGGGAACCAATACAAACAGAATGGTTGCCACAAACCCTAAATCGTTAACTTCCATGAAGACGCTCGCCTCTATCGGAAAATAGAAAAACACACACAACTAGGATATCACTCAAAGGCAAAAGGCAAACTCGAAGACAGAAGAAGAGCTGACGGACAAGCGTCGAAACCCGCTTTCTGCCTGGATGCCTCCCTACCCAATCTCTTATTTGTCCTAGAAACCAAGTTTCTTTTCCTAGGCGAGCAAAAGGCGTGATTATACAGTGAAATAGGAAAAAAAACACAATTTTTGCATTCTGCATTTTTCTTTCTGTTAATCAACCTTCTGCCTTCTGAGAGTCACGGTTTAGTCTTGACGCTCACCGGGCCATTGACCATAGCTTGACAAGCCAACCGATAGTTTTCGGGCTTTTTCTTGAGCTTGCGGTTCTCAAAGTCAGTGCGGGGCGACAGATTTTCACTGCCCTCGACAATTTCCACAATGCAGGTGCCGCATTGACCGTAGCCCCCGCAATTCATCATCTTTCCCGAAAATGTGTACAAATCGATGCGGTTTTCTAGAGCTTTGAGTCTCAAATTGGCTCCGTCTGCTGCGATGACTTCCTGATTTTCCTTCACAAACTTGATATTGGCCATTGCCGATTCCTTAACGCAGTTGACATGGAACTCTATTACAAAATATTAACTAATGTGTCGGACGTTTAATACAGGATGTCCAATTGATCTGGTAATTAAAGCTCGCCCCAACCCAATCTCAAGGAGCATCCGAGAGGTTATTAGTCGGAAGATTGCTCACAGCCCGCTGGAGAGACGAAAGTCCCAGGTTGTAGGTGACAATTGCCGACAATCGGTTTCTCTCAGCCCTAGTCAAATCAGTTTCCGCCTGAATCACATCCGTCTGAGTACCTACACCAGCTTGAAACCGCAGTCTCGCCAGACGCAGAGCTTCCCTTGACTGCAAAACCCCCGCCTCAGAAGTTTCGATATTCTCAAAACTCGACTCTAAGCCAAAATAAGCTTGTTCCACTTCCCGGCGCACCTGATTGCGGAGTTGGTCAAATCGACTTTCGGCGATCGCAATATCAGCATCCCGCTGTCTCACCCTCGCGTTCGCCGCGCCCCCGTCGAAGATACTCCAAGTCAGACTCGCCCGGATCGAATAACCATCCGCCCACCCGCGAGTAGCAAACGGGTTGGGGTCGTCAGGGTCTTGTCCCAGCACGTTGTAACTACCCCCAACACTCAGTTGAGGCAAACGCCCCGCCTGAATCGATCGCCTCTGCTGCTTGCTGATATCCCTCTGCACCAACTGCTGTTCCAACTCGGGGCGATTCCTAAAAGCCTGCACGATACTCTCTTCCAAAGACAGCCTCCAAGAGCCCGCTTGCTCTACCGGATCGGCCGCCGTCAAGTTCGCCGACTGGCTGACATTCAAAATCTCAGCCAGACGCCGCTGGGCAACTCGCTGATCGCGACGAGCAACTGACAGTTGTTGCACTTCGTTAGCCAAATTTGCCTGAGCCTGCAATACAGCAAACCGGGTTCCCACCCCTGCCCGTTCCAGGGCTTCGGCATCCCGCAAACTTTGCTGAGCATTTCTGACTGAAGCTTGGCGGATGGCAACTTGTCCGTCCGCGTTTTGCAAGGTGTAGTAAGCCTCAGCAGTGTCGAAGCGGAGTTCCTCGGCTTGGCGTTCCACATCCAATTCCCGAAGGCGCAACTGTTCCTCGGCCGCGCGGATGTTAGCCCGCCGTCTTCCGAACAAATCGATGTCATAGCTCAACTGCAAAGTGTTGTTGAGACTGTTGCTGCCTAAATTTTGCCGGGCTTGCTCGGCGGGCTGCCCGGTTCCGTTAGCCCGAGAGTTGTTGAAGCGCTGCTGAGCCCGGACTCCGAGTTCTCCGCCTGCAGTCACAGAGCGGCTGGCGTCCATTTGAAAATTCAGGTCTGGATAAAGAGCAGCTTGCTGTTCGCGCAAAGCGGCTCTGCTTTGTTCCACTTGCTGTCCGGCGATTTGCAAAACTTGGCTGTTGCGGCGGGCGAGGTCGATCGCCTGCTGCAAGGTAATTGACTCAGTTTGCTCGATCCTGACATCCTCCGGGTTTGTCGGAAACTGCAGGGGATTCGGGTTGGGTTCCAGGGAAGCCGGAGGCTTGGTGTCTAAAATACCCCTCGGAGGGACAGGGGGGAAACTTTCGTTCGGAGTGCCCCGGAGGATGGGTACCGGGGAACTCGGCACAGGAACATTGTTGGGAGGGTTCGGGGAAGGCTGCTGAGTCTGTGTCGGTTCCAACCCTCTTAGAGGCGTTGCACCGGCCTGAGACAGAGTTGATGGGGAAGCCGGAGCAGCCTGTTGAGGCTTTGATGCTTGCTCGCTTCCAGTTGGGGGATTAAGGGCGATCGACTGTTCGGCCTGTGACGCTGATTCTGCAGCTGTGTTCGAGGTCGATCGAACCTTCTGCCCTAATTCGAGCTGATTGAAGCGGGCCAAACTGTCCTGAGATTGAGTCGGAGACTGTGCTGAAGCACTCTGTGGGGCGTTGCCCAAAGTAATTGCAGCGCCCACTCCGACTACGATGATTTGACGAAAAACACGCATAATTTTTTAATTACTCTGCAATCCTAGAGACAATTTTAGAGCAAGATTGAGGTCTCAAATTTCTAGTCTGTAGCCTGAACTCGACGGTTGCAAGTCACAATTACCCTACTCATCTTAACTTTTGAATGTTCGATTCAAAATTTAGAATTTAACTTCAGCATTTGCCAGACCGATCGCCGTCGAGATTAGTTCCTCTACTCCGCTCACCGGCAAAATCCGGGTTTTTAGCGAGCTGGCGAGCTGTTCGAGGGTCATGTCGTCGAGAAAACGCGGTTCCCCCTGTTTTAGCATCACCGACGGCAGCAGAATGCCATCTCCCAAGTCTCGCCCCTGCAAAGCTTCCAGCAAATCTTGCCCGGTGAGCAAACCCGTGACAGTGATAGTTTGTCCCCAGTAGTTGCTGCACAGTGCGGCCATGTTGACGGACAAGCCGGGAATTTGGTTTAGTTGTTGTACGATCGGCTCAAAAGCTTTTTCGACAGCATTCCCCACCACCCAAACTAACTTGCGCGCAGGCTCGACTGGCATCGGTTGCAGCTTCTCAAAAGCCGTTTCAAACTGCTGGATAAACTGGCGGATAGAACCCACACCATTACCAATTTGCGGATAATCTTCGTAATCAGCAGCCGACGGCAAATCTAAACCAGCGATTAAAAACCACTCGTCAGCCAGCCAAATACAGCGAGATTTTGACTTTCCTAACAAGCCATTTAAATCTTCTCCCCCCCTTGCTAAGGGGGGGTTGGGGGGGGTATATTTTGAATTCTTCCTTTTCGGCTTTCCGCCACCTTTTCCTGTACTCAAAAGCCCTTGAATTTTCTGCACTTGCTCGATTACTTCTCGCGCTTTTTGGGCAGTTACTGCGATTAGTTCATCTTCGGCCGGGCGAAAGCGAGTTAAACCCACCGGCACTACAGCCACCGATGCTACAGCCGGAATACTTCCAGTATGAAACTTTGCCAAATCTAACAAAGTGCGTTCTAAATGTTCGCCATCATTAATACCGGGACAAACAACTACTTGAGCGTGAATTTGCAAGCGGCGTTCTTGAAACCATTTGATTTGTTCTAAAATCTTCCCCGCGCGGAGATTTTTTAGCAACCGAATTCGCACTTCCGGTTCCGTAGCGTGTACCGAAACATAGAGAGGAGAAAGCCGCATTTGTTCGATTCTGTCCCACTCTTTTTCAGTCAGATTTGTGAGAGTGAGATAGCTACCGTAAAGAAAACTAAGTCGGTAGTCATCATCTTTGAGATACAAAGTTTCGCGCTTTCCCGGAGGCTGCTGGTCAATAAAGCAAAAAGGACAGCGATTGTTGCACTGAATTAGTCCGTCAAAAAGAGCAGTTTCAAATTCCACTCCCAAGTCTTCGTCATACTCTTTTTCTATTTCTAATTTGTGAGTTTTGCCTTTAGTGTCTAATACTTCTAATTCTAGAAATTCATCGGCGCACAGGAATTGATAGTCAATCAAGTCGCGGGGTTTTTGACCGTTGACGGCGACGATTGAGTCTCCGGGTTCAAATCCCATTTCGGCGCAGATGCTGTCGGGGATAACTTTGGTGATTAGGGCGGGCCGGATTGATATGTCGCTCATGGTTATTAGTTATTAGTTATTTGTTATTTGTTAGCGGAGAATGTTTACAGTTTAACTTGTCTAGGCTGACAGAAGCGATCGGGCGATCGCTTCTGCCAGTCTAGGCGAGTGAATTGTCTTTAACGTCTTTAACAGAATTGACTTGTCGGGTTGCTAAATATACAGCATTATTATATTTTTTCCATAAACAGTTCTGCAATCCGCACCTCAAAAGTTATTCCGGGTAGCTGAGGCTGCCATCCGAGTCGCACCGCTTGCCGTATCCATTGTGTTGCATCACAGGGTGTTACTGGTTTCACTTCGTTAGTACCCCAACATTGAGGATGAGGTCGATCGGTGATGATAACTAACACCGAACCCCGTTTTTGGGCGTGTTCGATCGCAACATGAAGATTTCCGGAGTATTCTTGCGTATAAGTAGCTTGTCTTCGGATTAGCCAGATAAAAGGCTCCCCATCAACAATTATTTTTCTGGCTCCTTTTTTCGGTATTGACATAGTTTGCTTAAACTCGTTAGCGTAAAGGTAAAAATCGCACTTGTCCTTCCCATTCTCCTTCCAGACTGCACTCAGCTATTAGCAAAATTTCCTCGATCGCCAAACCTACAGAAACACGGCGGCTGACTTCAAATAACCCTGGCATCGCAAGACCTGCTTGCATTCGTTCGTAGGCAAAGTTTGTCATAGTTGCTACATCGTGAGTTAGTACCACGCGCCCTTGCTGCGCGGCCCATTCTAAAACAGTTGGGTCGTCTGCTTCGATCAAGCCCATATCTTGAACGCGGACAATATCAACGTCGGGATTTCGCCGCAGAATACCTCGAACAATCTGATTGTTAAAGTTCTCGTCTGCCAATAATCGCAGCATATAACACTACCCTTTTTGGTTGCGTCTGGCTAATAAGCGATCGCGTATTCCAACTGGGTTAAAACGCCTTTCTGCTTCCTGCTGAACTTCTGTGGCAAGACGTTGACGTTCCATCAGATAAGCGTCAACTTCGGATTGGTGTCGCAAGTAGTAGCCGATCGCAAAATAAATATCGGAAAGTTGAAGAGACGGGTACTGTTCCCGGATTTCTTCTGCTGTGCCTCCTTCAAGAAAAGCTGTAATGACTGTATCTAGGGTAATTCGGGTTTGGCTAACCCGGATAACACCGTTTGCATCAGCCACAAGCGGAATTGGTTCAGCCGTAGGAACAAATAGCATTTTAAGATTGATGGCAGTATTAGTTTTCTCTTTTCAGCATAGCAGTCTCCTAGGCTCGATCGCCTTTAGAATCAGAATAACTTCTGGGTTGTGAATTTAGCTTGGCTGTGAGAGGATGTATCAAAAATATGTATTTATGAAACTCAAAATTTTGACGGGGTTCCTGACAGGCTTAGTTGTTTCTGCCAGCACAACAGCGCTCTTTTGTCAACCCAGCCTTGCGGCAAATAATCCCTTTTTTTGCGAGACTATTCCATATATTAGCACTGGGATTCTGAACGGAGAACCTGTTTTAAATCTGATACTATTGTTCCCACAATTCCGGGAGAGATAAAGAAGGACATCGCTACACCAATGCTAGCACCATGAACCAGCATAATTAGCGTTAATTTTTCATTTTGGCGCTCGCTATCTTCAGGCATTCTATATCCTTCACGGCGACGCTCACTTTGAGTTAAAAGCTAACAGCTTGTCAGCTATTAATAAGCTTTTTATGAACGGGCAAGATGCCCGTCCCACAAGAAAATTTACTCTTTGTGGAACAGGCATCTTGCCTGTTCTTGTTTTGTGGAACAGGCATCTTGCCTGTCCTTGTAATTATAACAACCTACGCATTTTTCACTGCCCCACCTGCGATCGCCGTTAAAATGGCCACGCCAAAAGCTAGCCGATACAACACAAATATCCACGTCTTTTGAGTTTGCAGGAACTTCATTAGCCACGCGATCGACAAATAAGAAAACACAAATGATGAAATCGTTCCCACTATCAAAGCTGCAACTCCCGCATCGCTGATTCCTTGTCCCAAATCACCCCTTAATTCCACTAATCCAGCCAGAGTAATTGCCGGAATTCCCAATAAAAAAGAAAACCGCGCGGCGGCGGGTCTTTCCAATCCCATGAACAATCCTGCTGTTAGAGTGGAACCCGATCGCGAACACCCCGGAATCAAGGCGATTGCTTGAGCTAATCCCATCAAAATACCGTCTAAGACAGTTAACTTTTCATAAGTGCGATTGCGCTTGCCAATTTTTTCTGCTATTGCTAACAGTAGCGACATGACGATCGAAGCAATGGCGATACTGGCCAAACTTCTAAGTGGCGAGTTGTCAAAATCTGGAACCAATGCCTTGATTAGCAGCCCAAAAAAGACTATAGGTATTGTTCCCAAAACCAGTGCTACCGCCATTTGAAACTCATGGGATTTGTAGTTGCGCTGCACCAGGGCTTCGACTGCACCAACAGCTATATTTGTCAAGTCTTTCCAGAAATACCAAAGCACTGCGACAATGCTGCCCAACTGAATAACAGCAGTATAAGCAACTCCGGGATCGCCCCATCCCAGGGCGATCGGCACTACCTTCAAATGAGCGCTGCTGCTGATAGGCAAAAACTCTGTTAATCCTTGTACAATTCCTAAAACAAGGGCCTGCGCCAGATTGATTTGAGCCGGCCCGGAAACATCAGCAGCCGGCGTTTGGGCGAGGAGTGCGTCAAGCAAAGCTATCATTAGTTGTAAATTCCCAGTTTTCAGTTTCTAGTTATCACTTGGATTTAACATCTTGCATTATTTTCAGAAGCTACAAGCCCATGCCACCACAAATAAATTTTATTGTGGCGCGGACACTTCCAGCCCGCCCCTAAAAAGCCGATCGCAAATAGTGATCTTGGGCCTGTAGAATCGCCTTGTCGATCGCCACTATCAGCAATTTACGATCGTCGAGCCGAAACTACTTTAACCTACTCAACAACATTTGCCTACATTTTGCTGATAAACTTAGGAAAGTTTTTGCATCTGATTTCGGTTTCCTTACAGCAACTGCCCACAACCTATGATATTTACTGAGAAAAAAAAATCACTTGTTACTGCTGCTTCTGGCATCCGCTGGCTGAGGCGAATCTTGTCAGCCAGTCTTGTAACAGTGGCGATCGCACTTAGCTTCATACTGCTAAGCGGCACGGCCCCAGCCTTGGCAACTCTTACGGACGATCGCTTTGACGGTACAATATTTGCCCTCTACGCCGGCAACGGTTCCCTAGTTCCTCCTAAAGTCAAGATTACAGATTCTTTCAAACGCCATAAACCCGTACTGTTGGTTTTTTACACTGACGACAGCAGCGACTCCAAGCAATACGCGATCGTCGTCTCTCAACTCCAGGAATTTTACGGGCGCGAAGCCGATTTTATGCCCATAACAATTGACTCTTTGCCTCCGCAACCGTCACCCGAAATCACCGAACCAAGCCATTATTACGAAGGTTTCGTACCTCAAACTGTCATCCTAGACCAATCGGGAAAAGTAGTTTTCAATGAAAAAGGACAAATACCATTTGAACAGGTAGATGACGCTTTTCGGAAAGTATTTGACTTGCTGCCTAGAGAAAAATCAATTCCGCTCAAACGCCGTGTTGTGAACGAACTCAATATCGAATTGTCGAAGTAATAGGTAATGGCTAATTCCTAGTGGCTATAGCAATCTTCAATGATTCCTCAACCAGAGTTTTTCGGTCTTATATTGAATAAGGTATGCTGGGGCGCACCTTACATTGATCGTGATACTAATTGGATTGAAAAAGTGACAGGCAGAAGATAGAAGGTAGAATTAAAAATTAAGCTACGGGTAAAGACACGGCATTGCCGTGTCCCTACCAGTATCAAGGCAAAATAGATGTGAACAGTTTAAACTTTAAACAATGAGTAGAACCTTAATTCCTGTGATTCTGGCCGGCGGTAAAGGCGAACGTTTCTGGCCACTAAGTCGCAAACAGCGGCCCAAGCAGTTTTTGAGTCTCGACGGTAGCGGCAAGAGTTTGCTGCAGGCTACTGCGGAAAGACTTTTGGAATTAGGTAACGGTTGGGACGATTTGTGGGTGGTAACGTCGGAAATGTTGGCGGAGGGGGTTCGGGAACAGTTGCCGCTGTTACCGCCGGAGAATTTACTGGCGGAACCGGAGGGCCGGGATACTGCGCCGGCGGTGGCCTGGACTGCTATAGAAACTGCGAAGCGTTACGGTGAGGATGCGGTTGTTGGTTTTTTCCCGGCGGATCACTGGATTGGGGAACCACAGGAGTTTATCAAGACTTTGGAGGCGGCGGCGGAGTTGGCGAAAAATCAGGATGCGATCGCCACTTTGGGAGTCAAGCCGAGTTATGCTTCTACCGGTTACGGCTACATCGAACAAGGCGAGGAAATCGGCAGTTTTGGGGGTTTTCCGGCCTATCGAGTGGCGAGGTTTACGGAAAAGCCCGATCGTACAACTGCGGAAGAATTTGTAGCCAGCGGCAAGTTTAGCTGGAACGGCGGAATTTTTGTATTTCGAGTCGGAACAGTCTTGACAGAACTGCGAAATCATGTACCTGAAATGATGGCAGCTTTGGAAGCAAAAGGGGCGCAGGCGTACTCGGAATTACCCAAAATTAGTATCGATTACGCGCTGATGGAGAAGACGCAAAAGGCTTGTGTTCTGCCCGTAGGCTTTAGCTGGGACGATTTGGGAGATTGGAATGCGATCGGTCGTTTGCTGCAAGGAGATAAGCCGAATTTGGAGTTAGCCAAACACGTCGGAATTGATACGAAAGGTGGCATTTTTTATGCAGCCGATGAGAATGAGGTGATTGTCACCATTGGTTTAGAAGATGTGGTAGTTGTCAGAGATGGCAATGTAACTTTGATTGTAAAAAAGGACAGGACGCAGGAGATTAAACAGGTAATTAAGGTGTTGGGAGAAGATGATAAATTGAAAGATTTATTGTGATAGAAATAGGGCGATTATCAATCGCCCTTTGGAATTACAATAAATCCCGGAAAAAGCGAATTACAAAAAATTATAAAACAGGCTATTTTTCCCGAAGCTGTTAAAGATGTTGAACCGGGCGAGCGTAAAACCCATCATTTAATTGTCTTACAGACTAGACTGAGGTTCGGTTTCCCATATATAATAACTTAAATTATGGAATCGAGCGGTTGAGTACAGAGCGCTATAGAGAAAATAAGCCAATGAACACCTACTTTCAATCCCCTGCGGTCACTCTCTACCAAGGTGACTGCTTAGATGTATTAAAGTCACTGCCTAATAATTGTGTCAATCTAATTCTGACAGACCCCCCCTATCATTCTACTAAAAAAGATAACATTACGGGCGACAAAAGATTTAAAAATGATCCAGAGTACCTTCACTGGTTAGACACTATAGCCGAGCAATGGCAGCGGGTATTAGCTCCCAATGGCTCTCTCTACTGTTTTGCCTCTAATAAAATGGCAGCCAAAATTGAGGTAATGTTAGGTGAAAGATTTAATGTCCTAGCTTCAATTACTTGGACAAAACCCAATGAACCAGGCTATGATGGATGGAAGCAAAAGGCAAAAAAAGAAAGTTTAAGGAGTTGGTATCTTCATTCGGAACGGATTATTTTTGCTGAATCAGCCTCAGCGGAAAACAACAAACAATCAGCTTTTGGTAGCTTGCTCAGAAAAACCCGCGAAGCTGCAGGGATCTCAACTATTCAGCTAACAGAAGCTATTGGTGAGTATGGGAGTGTCAATCACGGTGGTGCAGTATCGAATTGGGAGACCGGCAGAAACATCCCCAGTCCCGAACAATATCAAAAACTGAAATCGGTGTTGTCTAAATTTAGCCCCCAAGTCCCAGAATTACCTGATTATCAAGAAATAATCAGACCTTTTTCTGTAACTGCCGATATACCATACACCGATATTTGGGATTTCCCAACAGTTAGACCTTACCGGGGTAAACACCCAGCAGAAAAGCCATTAGATATGATTACTCATATTATTGAAGCCAGTTCTTATTCGGGTGATATGGTGCTGGATTGCTTTGCAGGTTCAGGTGTTGTTGGACAAGCAGCCCAAATGTTAGGTCGTAAAGCTATGCTGATTGAGATTGAAGAAAGTCTGTGTCACAAAATAACTTTACGGTGTTCTGATATATCACAGCCATTACCAAAGTCTAAAACATCAGAATTTGACTGGAAAAAGGAATTTTTGTTTCAAAACTTATTAAATAATGTGTCTTCGGAAAAATAATTAATTATTTTTCCGTTATTTGTGAGGACTTCTTCCATCCATTTTAATGTGCGTTTAACTCCCCAGTCTCTAGCTGCTGCATTACAGTGATGATGTCCCCATCCCAAATTGTAACGACAGTGATTATATACTCCGGCTTTGAGTTCCTTAACATGAAATAAATTTGCTGTGGTAACTGTCAAATCAGGTACATTTCGACCTTCAGCTTGTTCCACGCGGGACGCCAGCTCTTGAGCTAGGATAGGCTTCAAGCAAAGAGGGCAAACGGTACGCTGTTGGCTATCTATTATCCTGTTTTGCTGAAGTAGCGTAAGATCGCTCAGTCCCATGTCCTGACATTTAGCTTCGATTATTGCCTTGCATTCTTCAGGATTCAGTGTCCCTTCTTCTCGCGCCATATCAATAATTCCCTCGGTTTGCCACACAAGGAAAGATAACTGATATCTAGTAGCTTCTATTTCTGTTTTTGAAGCATACTCATAAATCCTAATTCCTGCCCCTTGACCGCCAGTTTTGCTATCTATGTACCCATGCCTTTCAAGAGAGTCTCCAGGACGGGTAGTATCTGGTACGCGGGCAAGGTATTGACCTCCTAGTGGTGGAATTCGAGAATGGGCGGGATGCCAACCATACTGACTTGGAGGGTAGCGCATCCATTGAGGTCTAGTTTCATAAAATACTAATAAATCTTTTCCTAGCTGTAAGTCTTTTGGTAAATCTAATTTAGAGGTTGGAGGAGTGTCCGAAAAGTATTCCTCTGGATGGGCAAGAACTATGTAACCATTTTCAAATCCTTCGGGTGGTGGGACAACCCCAACTTTCCACGAACTCAGCGGTATTAGGACTGTACTAGATCGGAGGACGCGGTTTTGATAAACAGTATCTTTCTCTGCACCTCTGGTTTGACCTGTCTTTTCAACTTTTCTCGCTATTGCTGCTGGCAGACCAAGTTTATAGCTCAACCGAGTATTTTTAGCTTTAGCATTTTTTTTAGCTGTCACTCTTCTACCTCTATACCATAGTTAGCAAAGAGCTCAGAAATAGATATATCCAGGGCTTTTGTTAGATTGTCAATATTTTCCAAAGATGGATTGCGCTGACCTCTTTCTATGCTCGAAATGTAAGTACGATGAAGTCCTGAAATTTCGGCTAGGTGTTCTTGTGATAGATCGAGTTCTCGCCGACGCCGCCTTATGGCTTTTCCAAAACGCTTTTTGATATCTATTTCACTTTTTTGCTTCAAGGTACAATTATCAAAAAATGTAGACAATAAATCTACAGACTATAAATAAACTTTTATAGACAATAAGTCTACAGATTATAAGTCAATTAATGAATACTATAAGTAACAAAACGGTCTGAAAATGTTTCCGAGACGAGGAAATTCTCAACAGCAATTCTGCTACCCAAAATACGCGCGTGCGAAGCTATCCCGTAGGGAATCGCGCCCCATTCGCACCACCCCCAAGTTATTCCCCAAGACACTGGTCAGCTTGGTCAACAGCGCTATCCTAGTAGTTATATAGCCCTTAAACCCGATCGACCCGGAGGCCCCTTGTTTAGCCTAGTTCAAAACAATTCTCGCAAAGGAGAAATTCTAGAGGTCGTCTTCCGCAACGGTTGGGACTACATGAAAAGCCTCCTAACCGGCCGCAAAACCGACGCACCCAGTCTCCCAACTCCAGCAGTTCTCCGCAACATCCTCGTCGAATTAGGCCCAGTATTTGTCAAATTGGGTCAATTGCTGAGCACCCGTCCTGACCTTTTACCCGCCAGCTATATCGAAACTCTCTCCACGCTACAAGCGGAAGTGCCGCCCGTACCGTGGTCGCAAGTAGAAGCAATCGTCCGCCAGGAACTCACACAATCTCTCGAAAATACCTTCGCCAAATTTAACACCGAAGCCATCGCAGCAGGTTCGATCGCCCAAACCCACAAAGCTACCTTAAAAGACGGCCGCGAAGTCGCCCTCAAAGTTCAGCGCCCCGGTATTGATATTGTCATCGAACAAGACATCGCCGTACTGCGAGGTTTGGCAGAACTTGTCATGCTCACAGACTTCGGTCAACAATACGATATTGTCGCCTTAGCAGAAGAATTTGCGATCGCCCTGCGTGCAGAACTAGACTTCATTCAAGAAGCCAGCTACACAGACGAACTGCGCCGCAATTTATCTAAAAGTAAATGGTTTGACCCCACACAAGTGGTCTTACCAGAAATTAACTGGGAGTTAACTACAAAAAAACTCTTAGTCATGGAGTGGCTGAACGGAGTCCCGATTTTGTTAGGCGATTTGCAAGGAATTCGCCACAAAGGAGATATAAATGCCGAACGCGAAGAAATTACAACGCTACTTTGCCGCGTTTTCTTCCAGCAGTTATATATCGACGGATTCTTTCACGCAGACCCGCATCCCGGCAATTTATTTTATCTCAAAGACGGCCGCATAGCTTTGCTAGACTGCGGCATGGTCGGCAGATTAGACCCGCGCACTCAGCAGAATTTGACAGAAATGTTGCTGGCAATTGTCGATTTAGACGCTCAGCGCTGCGCTCAATTAACTTTGGAAATGGCCGAATTTGCTCAGCCGACAAGTTTAGTTAATCTAGAGAACGATTTGGCTCGAATGCTACGCAAGTATTACAATGTTAGCTTGTCGCAAATGAACTTGTCGGAAATATTTTATGAGGTGCTGGAAATCACCCGCAAAAATAAAATTCGGCTGCCCAGCAATCTCGGTTTGTATGCAAAAACTCTAGCTAATTTGGAAGGACTGGCGCGCTCTTTTAATCCCCGATTTAATATTGTAGAGCAGGTCAAACCGCTGATGACCGATATGTTTCGGCGTCAGTTATTAGGAGACGATCCGATCCAAGCTCTGCTGAGAACTGCCCTGGATCTGAAAAGCTTATCTTTGCAATCTCCGCGACAGGTGGAAGTGCTTTTAGACCGAGTTACTTCGGAAACTTTGAAGTGGAACTTGACACTAAAAGAACTCGATCCGCTACGCCGCACTCTGGGGGATTCTGCGAACCGACTTTCTTTTAGTATTGTCGTGGGTTCGCTGATTGTGGGGGCGGCAATTATTTCTTCTAACGCACAAACTTCTCAGCTATCTTTTCTGAGCACTGGTTTGTTTGGGGCGGCGAGTTTTTTGGGTTTTTGGTTGATTATTAGCATTCTCAGGTCAGGGCGTTTGCGAAGTTGATTGAAAACGGGAAATGGGGAAAGTCAGGAGATATAGCAATTCTTTCGGGAAACACGAAACTGAGTTTTTTTGTGAAGGAACCGCGAAGACTCTCTTGACGCGAATGTTGAGAAGAGAAGAGAAAAATTTCACAATTTATGCCAGGAGTGCTATGGCATCCTCAACTATTAAGCAACATCTCTGACTTAAGATAGGCGATCGCCCGCAGCCGCTGAGTCTAAGCTAGAAATTATAGTTAGATCGAGTTTTGAGGGAGTAAAGTCTCTCAAAACTTGATAACTAAGGACTTCAGTCCTTATTACAAACCTATTTTGCGATCGAAATAGAGCTAGGTGTTATTTTAAATGAGCAATATTAACCAAGTATTGGAAAAAGACAAATTGCCGGAATTGGGATTAGTCTGTATTACAACATCCAATGAAGTTCGCTTTCGCACAGTCACGCGGAAGCGACTTTTACAGCTTTCGGAAACTGAACAAGAAACGGTATTGCGCGAGCTTTATACAGACAACTTAAAGCGGCTTGACAAAGCGATCGACTTCTGTTCCGTTAATCAGATTAAGCTCTACCGCATGACTTCTGCACTGTTCCCTTTTGCAGATACAGATTTGGGGGAAGCAGTGCTACACTCCATGACTGAAGAATTGCGGAAGACGGGCGATCGCGCTCTTTCTTTAGGCATCCGCTTGGTACTCCACCCGGATCAATTTGTCGTCCTCAGTTCCGACAAGCTTTCTGTGGTTGAAAACAGCATTAAAATTCTCGCGACTCATGCTTTAATTTTAGATATGTTGGGACAACCCCGATCGCCCCTGGCACTGATGAACATTCACGGCGGCAAGAGCGATCGCACTTCGCAGCTCAAATCAGTCATCCGCGATTTACCCGAATCAATTCGATCGCGCTTAACCTTTGAAAATGACGAATACGCTTACAGTTCCTCGGAAATTTTAGAAGTTTGTCTCGATACCGGCGTACCAATGGTTTTTGACGCCCACCACCACGTCATTCACGAACATTTAGAAACTTACGACGATCCCAACGTTGCCGAAATGCTCGCAGCAGCCCGCACAAGTTGGTCTGTTCCTGAATGGCAATTAGTACACATATCAAATGGCAGAGAATTTTTTGCCGATCCGCGCCACAGCGATTTAATTACAGAAATGCCTAATTGCTATTATCAGGCTCCTTGGATTGAAGTAGAAGCTAAATTCAAAGAATTAGCTATTGACAAGTTGCGCGCCGAATGGTTGTCGGCGAAGGTTCCACAATTTAGCAATGTCTCTTAGGGTGGGGTTTTACCAACAATAATTGCCTAAAACAAATCATCTCGAAAATTCACCCGCACCCAACGGTAAATCACAAGAACAGGCAAGATGCCTGTTCCACAAAGAATGAATTTTCTTGTGGGGTGTCCCGCAAGAACAGGCAAGATGCCTGTTCCACAAAGAATGAATTTTCTTGTGGGGTATCCCGCAAGAACAGGCAGGATGCCTGTTTCACAAAGAATGAATTTTCTTGTGGGGTATCCCGCAAGAACAGGCAAGATGCCTGTTCCACAAAGAATGAATTTTCTTGTGGGGTGTCCCGCAAGAACAGGCAAGATGCCTGTTCCACAAAGAATGAATTTTCTTGTGGGGTGGGCGTCTCGCCCGCCCGGTTTAGTCCGACAATCCGACAGGGGTTTTTAACCCCTGTCTCATAGTTAAAGTCCTCTAAAAGAGGACTAAAATAGATAGATATTGAGCTCATATTTCCAGTCGGTTTTAACCGACTTTAGCTTTGAGGCAGGGGTTTCAACCCATGCCGGACTGCCGGATTACCCGACTGTCGAACTGCCGGAATCGGTAAAAACCGCGTTAATACAACTATAAAATTATGTGCGGAAGATTCACTTTAACTACTTCAGGTCAAATCATCGCCGAATTATTCAAACTGTCGGGAGTTCCAGACATCAAACCGCGATACAATATCGCCCCAACTCAATCAGTTGCCACAGTCACAGTTGAACCAGAAAAAATGCAGCGACATTTTCAATTTATGCGCTGGGGTCTGATTCCAAGTTGGGCAAAAGACATGAAAATAGGCAGTCGCATGATTAATGCGCGATCGGAAACTGTAGCCGAAAAACCTGCTTTTCGCAGCGCCATTAAGCACAGGCGATGTTTGATAGTGGCTGACGGTTTCTACGAATGGCAACAGCAGGGAAAGAACAAACAGCCTTACTATTTTCAAAAGGCAGACGGCGAACCTTTTGCTTTTGCCGGTTTGTGGGAAAATTGGGAATCTCCTGAAACAGAAAACATTGTATCTTGCACTATAATTACTACCGCTGCTAACGAAACAGTGCAGCCGCTGCACGATCGAATGCCCGTGATTCTCCCCGACAGCGATTGGGAACAGTGGCTCGATCCTGCTGTTAAAAATGCTCGGGAAGTTTTGCCCTTGTTAAAGCCCTATGCTTCCGAAGCGATGAAAGCAAAGGCCGTAAGTGCGATCGTCAATAGTCCAACTAGAGACAGTCCCGAATGTATTAGCGATCGACAATAAATCATTGCAGCCGACAAAACCGAGATAGTTTGAGTTATGATGTAAAATGATGTTTGAGTTGTAGCTTGGGTTTTCTCAAGATCAGTTTAACTCTGTTGTTATTTGCTCAAACACTTTTAAATCTTAACATCAGTTAGAAGACAAAAAATATGATCGGATATGTTACACTCGGTACCAACGATATTGAAACGGCAGCCAAGTTTTATGATGCTTTGCTGGCTGAAATTGGCGCTCGACGATTCATGGAATTCGACGGATTTATCGCATGGAGCGTTTCTCCAGAGGAACCAGCACTTGCTATTATAAAACCCTATGATGGTAACACAGCAACTGTTGGCAATGGAGTCATGATAGCTCTTCAGGTTGACAGTCCAGAAAAAGTTAACTTAGTTTATAACAAAGCGATCGAACTTGGGGCTAAGGATGAAGGGCCAGCAGGACCAAGAGGCGCGTTACCGGGGTTTTATGCGGGATATTTTCGCGATCTTGATGGGAATAAGCTGAACGTGTTTTGTTTGACATCCACCCCGCCGTAGAACGGCGAGGATTCCCAAACCTCAAGATTTAGGTTTCTGCTTCTGTCCCTTACGGGGTTTCGCACCTGCCTTAACAGATTTACTCTGTTCGGGTCTTACAGTCGCTCCACAGACTGCCACGGCAAGCCCTGCCGCCAAAATATTCTTTGCCGCGTTGATGTCTCGGTCATGGTGTGTCCCGCAATTAGGACAATCCCATTCCCGGATATTCAACGGCATCTTGTCAACGATGTGTCCGCAATTGCCACACCGTTTTGAACTCGGAAACCATCGGTCAATCTTAATTAAAGTACGACCGTACCACTTACACTTGTATTCAAGTTGCCTGACCAATTCGCCCCAACTTGCATCACTTATGGCCAGGGCAAGGTTGGGATTTTTAATCATGTTCTTCACAGCCAAATTCTCGACGGCGATGGTTTGGTTTTCGCGCACCAACCGCGTTGTTAACTTGTGAAGGTTATCTTTTCTTGCATCAGCAATTTCTTGATGTACTTTCGCTACTTTGAGTCGTGCTTTGTAACGGTTGTTTGACCCTTTCTGTTTCCGGCTTAAAGCTTTCTGCGCTCTTCTAAGTTTGCGATATTTTGCCTTGAATCCTTTGGGATTGGCAATCTTTTCACCAGTGCTAAGAGCGAGTAAACTTGTAATGCCCAAGTCAATACCAACTTGACTGCCTGACTGAGGTAATGCTTCAATTTCAACATTCACCAACAGGGAAACTGACCACCTACCAGAGGGTGAAAGCTTCACCGTAATGGTTGATGGTCGGCAACCGACAGGTAGCATCCGGCTCCAACGAATTGGCAACGGGTCGGCACACTTTGCTAAGTAAACTTGTCCATCCTTAAACTTGAAAGCAGATTTGGTAAACTCTGCGCTACCACCATTGCGTTTTTTCTTGAAGTTGGGATATTTCGCCCGCCCATCAAAAAAATTGGTGTAAGCCGTTTGTAAATGTCGCAAGCATTGCTGTAACGGTACGCAGCTAACTTCCGACAGAAAATCTAACTCTTCTGTTTTCTTCCATTCGGTTAGCATTGAAGAGGTTTCAGCATACCCTACCCGTTTTTGGTCTTTGTACCATGCCTCGGTTCTTACGGCTAAGGCACGGTTGTATACTAAACGAGCGCAACCCATTGTCCGTCGCAACAAACTCTCTTGTTCCGGAGTTGGGTAGAATCGATAGCTGAAGGCTTTGAGCGTCATGCTCACAGTCTAACACTTCGATTGTGATATTGTGCTAGACTCAATGTAAAATCTTTGTAAAGCCGTCAAACGAAGGACGGGGTTTCAAACCCAAATTTCTGATGACAGGGCCAAACACTTAAGATTTTTATCTTTCGTGAGGCGAGCCGAAAAAAAGCTATTTCCGATTGTTAGTTATTAGTTATCAATCCATAAATAAGAGTTGATAACTAATAACTAATAGTTAATGACTAATAACTAGATTAACTGTCGTATATCCGCGCTTCAGCAGCCTCTGGATTTTCCTCGCAATACTGGTCAAAAGCCGTTTTTTCCAGCTTCATCGATCGCTGGTGAGAAGCCTCAGCCTGCATTTCTTCTACAATATCCCAGGCTACCGCGCACTCTCTAGAGGTAGCGCCTTTTTCGGCACAGATACTTCTGGCATCCGCGATCGCCTGTTCGATTTCTTCGTCAAATAAAACACTCTTCGGCTTCTCAAGAAAATCGCTTTTTGTCAATATATCCGTGACCGAAATAATGCCCACTAGCTCGTCCTTAATCACCGGCGCCCGGCGGATGCGGGTATTCGCGAACAACCTAGCCACATATTCCACCCCCAAGTCAGGATTGACCGTAATGCAAGGTTTGGTCATAATCTCGAAGACGCGGACTTTTTTCGGGTCTACTCCGTAGGCTGCTACTTTATAGACAATATCCGTTTCTGTCACAATGCCATAGGCATCTTGTTCGTGGCGACGTTCCACAATCAACGCGCGCAAACACAAATCGTTCATCATCGCCACCGCTTCAGCTACCGTTGCTGAACCGCGAATGGTAACAACATCTGTGGTCATAATATCTTGGGCTTTCATCATCATTGTTTTTTGCTTACGGCTCATAAAGTCTACTGCGTCGCGATTTGGGGCTGTCCATTTGATTTGCGATCGTCATTAGGACTTACCCTCACAAACCCGGTTTCTACCAAAATTTTGGGTTTAGTAACGATAAATTCCGGGTTAGCAACCGGGTTTCTGAGAAATCGTGCATCGCAAACTAATCATAAAACCTTTAACGGCACTCGGAATGACAACTTGCCTGAAACAGCCCGTCGCAGCCCCGGAACCTCTGGAGTCCGCGATTTAGCGTTCAGACGGCAGGGCTGTTTCATTCTCTTGTAGGGGCCGTGCTACCCCTACTCCCCGTGCCGGCCCTCTTGGTCGGATCTTTGAGCTTGTTGGACTCAGATTTTCCAGCCCCAGTCTCAAAGAAGCAAAAGTTAACACAAACTAAGCAACTGCTTGCGCTCGCACAGATCCCCGCCTCTGATAAACTTGATGGCTGGGAGTGCAAAAGAGCACAAGGCACGCATCAGCAGTTGGGAGGATCTAGTTCGTGGACAATGTAATCGGTTTAGAGATTATCGAAGTAGTTGAGCAGGCAGCCATCGCTTCCGCTCGCTTGATGGGCAAAGGCGAAAAAGATGAAGCCGACAGAGTGGCTGTAGAAGCCATGCGGGAGCGCATGAACAAAATTCATATGCGCGGCCGCATCGTGATCGGCGAAGGCGAGCGCGATGACGCACCCATGCTTTACATCGGTGAACAAGTAGGTATTTGTACCCGCGAAGATGCCAAAGATGTCTGCAACATAGATGAATTGATCGAAATTGACATCGCTGTTGACCCCTGCGAAGGTACTAACCTGGTTGCTTACGGTCAAAACGGTTCGATGGCAGTTTTGGCAATCTCTGAAAAAGGTGGTTTGTTTGCGGCACCGGATTTCTACATGAACAAATTGGCTGCTCCTGCGGCTGCTAAGAATCATGTAGATATTCGCAAAACGCCCACTCAAAACCTCAAAATTATCTCTGATTGTCTCAGCCGCAGTATTGAAGATTTGGTGGTGGTGGTCATGGATCGCCCCCGACACAAAGATTTAATTAATGAAATTCGGCAAGCGGGTGCAAGAGTTCGGCTGATCAGCGACGGCGACGTTTCGGCAGCGATTTCTTGCGCGTTTTCTGGTTCCAACATCCACGCACTTATGGGTATTGGCGCAGCACCCGAAGGCGTGATTTCTGCAGCGGCAATGCGCTGCTTGGGCGGTCACTTCCAAGGGCAGTTAATTTACGATCCGGCTGTTGTAAAAACTGGTTTGATCGGTGAAAGCAAAGAGAGCAATATCGCCCGCCTGAAAGAGATGGGCATCACAGACCCAGACAAGATTTACAATGCTGAAGAGCTGGCATCTGGAGAAACAGTTCTGTTTGCAGCTTGCGGGATTACTCCCGGAACGCTGATGAATGGAGTTCGCTTCTTTGGCGGCGGCGCTCGCACTGAAAGTTTGGTAATTTCTTCTCAGTCGAAAACGGCTCGATTTGTGGATACAATCCATATGTTTGACCAGCCGAAATCTCTGCAATTGAATTAGTGATTAGTTAGTGGTTAACAGTTAAATGTTAACAATTAACAGTTAACGGTGAACAGTCACCAGTGATTAGCAATTAGCGATAAACTAAGAACTAATAACAGGTGACTGTTAACAACTAAGAAAGAAATAGTGACAAATCACAGATATGAATATTGCAGTCGTAGGTCTCAGCCACAAAACAGCGCCGGTAGAAGTTCGCGAAAAACTGAGCATTCCAGAACAGAAAGTTGAAGCCGCGATCGCCCAATTGCGCGGCTACCCGCACGTTCAAGAGGTTGCCATCCTCAGCACTTGCAACCGCTTAGAGATTTATATTGTTACCCGCGAGTCGGAACCTGGTGTGCGAGAGGTTATTCAGTTCCTTTCCGAATTCAGTAAAGTTCCTTTGCAGTCTTTGCGCCCTCACCTGTTTATTTTGCTGCACGAAGATGCGGTGATGCACTTGATGCGAGTGGCTTCTGGCCTCGACAGTTTGGTGCTCGGAGAAGGACAAATTTTGGCTCAGGTGAAACAAACTCACAAACTCGCCCAGCAGTACAAAGGTGTAGGCAGAATTTTAGAGCGCTTGTTCAAGCAAGCTCTCACAGCAGGGAAACGAGTTCGCACGGAAACTAGCATCGGTACTGGTGCAGTTTCGATTAGTTCGGCGGCGGCAGAATTGGCTCAAATGAAGGGTCAGCATTTAGCAAGCAGCAAAATTGCCATTATCGGTGCTGGCAAAATGTCGCGGCTTTTGGTGCAGCATTTGCTCTCCAAAGGAGCTAGCCATATTTCGATCGTTAACCGCTCTGTGCGGGGCGCCCTGGAGTTGGCCGGTCAGTTTAAAGATGCTCAACTGCACCTGTATCAGCTATCGGAAATGATGCAGGTAATTGCTAGTTCTGACTTGGTTTTTACCAGTACGGCAGCTACCGATCCACTGTTAAATAAAGCTAAATTGGAAGCGGTTTTAGATCCGAATCGCCCTTTGATGTTGGTGGATATTTCTGTGCCGCGCAACATTGACTCGGATGCAAACGAACTCACTAATGTGCGATCGTTTAATGTGGACGACTTGAAAGCAGTGGTAGCTCAAAATCACGAAACCCGTCGCAAAATGGCAATGGAAGCTCAGGGCTTGCTGGAACAGGAAGTAGAGGCTTTTGATCTCTGGTGGCGCAGTCTGGAAACCGTTCCTACTATTAGCTGTTTGCGGGATAAGATAGAATTGATTCGGGAACAAGAGTTAGAAAAAGCTTTATCGCGTCTTGGTTCGGAATTTTCGGAGAAACATCAAGATGTGATTGAATCTTTAACAAGGGGGATTGTGAATAAGATTTTGCACGATCCGATGGTACAGTTACGCGCTCAGCAGGATATTGAGGCGCGGCGGCAAGCGATGCAAACTTTGCAAACACTGTTTAATTTGGATGTGGATGTCAATCAGCAGTACAGCTAGTTTGTCATTGGTCATTAGTCATTAGTCATTAGTCAGTTGACCCGAAAGCAGGAGTCATATTATGCCCGGTCAATTACCATGAATAAAAATGCCTCCAACCCTGGCGGCAAAAGTATCATTCGGGAAGGTAAATTGCTCGAACATGATATAAGTTACAGCATATTCCATGTATATGTAGTACACACTATATTGTAGTAAGTAAGGTGCGTCGCCACCAGTTAATCTGCAAGTTCTATTTAAAAGGTCGCAGATCCGCACCCTACATATTAAAATTACACAACATAAATATAGCGGCTACTGTACTTCATCAACCTGGAATATGCTGTATCATTC
The DNA here is from genome assembly GCF_036705675.1 of Microcoleus sp. AT8-A3. Classification (NCBI taxonomy): domain Bacteria; kingdom Bacillati; phylum Cyanobacteriota; class Cyanophyceae; order Oscillatoriales; family Microcoleaceae; genus Microcoleus; species Microcoleus sp. AT8-A3. The sequence goes on along the minus strand of NZ_JAUBVD010000038.1, from coordinate 10,706 downwards.
AACCAATAACTAATGACTAATAAGTAATGACTAATAGGCGAATTTATCAATTAATTTTAGGGATTGTAGGGCTGTGGCTGGTTCTTGAATTTGCCTCCCGCATGGCTGCAGAAATTCTCTGGTTTCAGGAAGTTGGATATCTTCAGGTTTTTCTGTTAAAGCTGAAAACTCAAGGGTTGCTGGGGACGATCGCAATTGCTGTTTCTTCTGTCTTTTTGCTGGGAAATTTGGCTTTAGCCCGCCGCCTGCAACATCCCGCAGAGGAAATGAAATCGCCGGTTGTGGGGGAGCTATTCGCTTCACTGAGGGCGAACAACGCGGGGAAGAATACCGAGAAGAATTACGAATTACCTGTTGCTAAATCCCAAATAACCTTTTCCTGGCTGCTGTTGGCGGTATTCGGATTGAGTTCGATCGCAACTTTTATAGTAATTCACTGCGGGCTGTTGGCTGCAAACAGCCTCACCTATTTGGGTATAGCTGGCAATTTACCTGCACCGCCGGTGCAGTTAGGAATTGAGTCCATCCAGCAAATAGCCGTGCAGTTATTTTCTCGCTGGTGGCAGTTGGGCTTGCTGCTGGGGACAATGTTAGCTGTGGTAATTAAGCCTGATTTTTGGCTGCGGGCGATCGCCCTTTTTCTCAGTTTGGCGATCGGGCTGATTGTCGCCAGTCGCTGGACAAATGTTTTGCAATATTTTCACCCTATTAATTTTAACACGACCGACCCTCTTTTTCATCAAAATATTAGCTTTTATGTATTTATTTTGCCAATCTTAGATTTGCTAGGATTCGGGCTGACAGTTGTATTTTTGTACAGTTTAGTATCTAGTGCTTTAACATATTTGCTGTCGGGAAATAGCCTGAGTCAAGGGATATTTTTGGGGTTTTCTCGATCCCAGCAGCGGCACTTGTACGGGTTGGGTGCAGCTTCCATGCTAGCCGTTGCATTCCGCTACTGGTTGGGGCGCTACTCATTGCTGTATTCGCGGGGAGACGTTACTTACGGCGCAAATTATGCTGACGTGACAGTGCGACTGCCCTTCTATGGATTTTTGAGTATTGTGGCCACGACGATCGCACTTTTGATGCTGTGGCAGGTTTACCAATTCAAAATTAAAAATGAAGTCCTAAAAAAAATTATTTTAGCCTGGGTAACTTTAACTTTTGTGGGAGGTTGGCTGCTGCCACAAATTGTGCAGAAACTCATAGTTCAACCCAACGAACTAGCACGAGAACAGCCGTACATTGAGCGCAGTATTGCCTTTACTAAAGAAGCCTTTGATCTCAACAATATCGAAATAAAAACATTCGATCCCGCCGGAAAACTTACTTATGCCGACTTAGAAAAAAATCAACTTACTATTAGCAACATCCGCCTGTGGGACAAGCGACCGCTGCTGCAAACGACCCGACAGTTACAGCAAATTAGACCATATTATACATTTCCTGATGCGGATATCGATCGCTACACAATCAAAAAGGAAAAAGCACAAAAAGGAGATTCGGAAAGTCAACAAGTGTTTCTGGCAGCGCGGGAATTAGATTACACAGCAGTTGCCCCAGATGCTCAAACTTGGGTGAACGAACACCTAGTTTACACTCACGGTTACGGCTTTACTCTTTCTCCCGTAAACAGAGTCGGTGTCGGCGGTTTACCGGATTATTTTGTCAAAGATATTGGAGTGGCAGCCCAGAAAGGAGAGACTGCTTTGGAAGTCACTAGCGATCGAATTCGGGCCAGTATTCCGATCGGCTACCCGCGAATTTACTACGGCGAAATCACCGATACAGACGTGATGACGCCCACAAAAGTCAAAGAATTCGACTATCCCAGCGGCGAAGAAAATGTTTACAATACTTACAGCGGTAGGGGCGGAATTGCGATCGGTTCTATATGGAGGCGCTGGCTGTTTGCTAATTATCTCAAAAATTGGCAAATGGCGCTTACCCGCAATTTTACCCCAGAAACTAAATTGCTGTACCGCCGAAATATTAACAAAAGAGTCCGGGCGATCGCTCCTTTTTTGCGCTACGATTCTGACCCGTATTTAGTAGTAGCCAACGCCAATCTTAGCAATGATGATATAGAAAAAGCCAGGGAGGACAATGGCAACAAAATTAAACCTGCACCCGCCGCTAATGATAAATCTCCCAACTATCTTTACTGGATTATCGATGCCTATACAGCAAGTCCTCGCTATCCGTATTCCGATCCGGGAAATCATGAGTTTAACTACATACGTAACTCTGTAAAAGTAGTAATTGATGCCTACAACGGATCTGTTGACTTCTATGTTGCCTATCCCTCCGATCCGATTATTAACAGTTGGATGGCTATCTTTCCCGGACTCTTCAAACCCCTTGACAAAATGCCTCCGGCTCTCCGCAAACATATCAGATATCCAGTAGATTTGCTGAGCATTCAATCAGAACGCTTGCTAACTTATCATATGGAAGACCCGCAAGTATTTTACAATCGGGAGGATTTGTGGCGAGTTCCCAATGAAATTTATGGCAGCGAACAGCAGCCCGTAGCACCGTATTATTTGATTACGAAACTGCCAACGGAAACAACAGAAGAATTTATTTTGCTGCTGCCATTTACACCAGTAAGCCGCAACAATTTAATTGCTTGGATTGCAGGGCGATCGGATGGTGGCAATTACGGAAAATTGCTGTTGTATCTGTTTCCCAAACAGCGATTAGTTTATGGCCCGGAACAAATAGAAGCTTTAATTAACCAAGATCCTGTTATTTCCGAACAAATATCTCTCTGGAATCGCCAGGGTTCAAAAGCAATTCAAGGAAACTTATTAGTAATTCCTATTGAACAATCTTTACTGTATGTGGAACCTCTTTACTTAGAAGCAGAGCGTAATAGTTTGCCAACTTTAGTCAGAGTTATTGCTGTTTACGAAAACCGCATCGTCATGGCAGAAAATCTTGAATTGGCACTCAAGGCACTTTTTCAGCAACAATCTACCAATAAACCGGCCATTATTCGACCTTTAGAAGGAACAGCGCCAGCTTTAAACAATGAATGATATCAATTTCCGTTGAACTCGTCATGATTGTTGACTGTTGACTGTTGACTGTTGACTAGGGGTCTGAAAACTGAATGGTTGAGTGTTAAGTGTTGACTCTATTTTATTATTCCGAGGCCAGCGAAAACGATATAAATTAGTGCGACTTCTGTTCGCTAGGATCGCGAATTAAATAACTTACAATTTTAATTGTTATTGTGGAAGTTATTTAATTCTCATTCCCTAGCAGCCTTGATATCCTGCCACCAAACATTGACATAGGGCCACATCAATCTCTCGTCTCCTCCAGAATCTAGTTTCACTGTCACCTCATAACGGTCAATATGCGTGAGTTCGCCAGTTTTACCATTCAAATAAAATTGTTTGGGATTGTCGGTGATAATTTCTACCCTTTGATTCAACAGCGGCAGCATCTGGGTAGAAGAACCCTGAAACGGATTTTTGCCTTTGATCGCATAGCCACCAATCAAAGATAAGTACATTAAAGCTAGGAAAAATACCGTCAATAAGCCCACAATTACCAGTGTTTTTTGTTGTGAAAAACTGGTATAAACGCTCCCATATCCTACGATCATAGTTCCCAAAAACAACAAATTTGGCAGGTACAGCCCATCTTCCAAAAACACGCTACCAAAAAACATCAGGACTACCTGAAAACCAAATAATGCCGCCACCCAACTCCAGCCAGTTAGCAACGATGCAGATAGTAGCCAATTCATTGCTAGAGTAAGGGCGATCGCCATTGCTATTGCCCCAAGTGGTGCTGCATAATCGTATTGTCTGAAGGGAAGAAGAACAAAAAATACTAAAGCATACGCAAAACCCGCAAAAGCCAGTGCTAATCCACTAATTATTTGGTTCCCGTTCAGCATGGCGAGGAATTTTTAGAACACTAAAGTGGAGCGTTCATCTTGTGTTGTGATAGTAGCCGTTGAAAATTCCCAGCGGACTAAGGCCAGAAATTCTAACCGTAGGGTGCGCCACGAGCAGCTTACCGCTATATTTAGGGGAGAGAACCGATTTGTTAACCAAGCGTGCTATCCCAGTTTCCCAAGGTGCAAATCAGCCACATCAGAAGGTAGAATTTTCAGCAAACTAGATTATTTAGGGTCGATCGACTTAACAAATTGTTGCACAGGCTGCGGTAGAGCCGGCACAAAAGTCTTTCTAAAACCCCTAACATCGAACACTCGCCACAAAATACCCACCGCTACCGTCAAGAAAAATAAGGCTCCCAAAAAATTGAACACACTAGACAGAAAACCGCTGTCCCTTTTTTTCGGAGGTGTAATATGTTTCATGCGATATACAGCCGGCTCGTAATCTATCGACTCCTCGCGATTGCGCCGTGGCGTTTTGGGCCGGGAACTCGCACTGCGCTTCTCAGTCAAACCCGTTTTATTAGTTTTAGTAAAACTGGTAGACGACTTCAATTCAGAAGCGCCGCGCGTCCCCGTTAACTTGCTAGCAGAAGCCCCCGTTTGGCCCACAGCAGCATCCTGAATTCTGTTGTTAGGGCGCTGAGTCGATTTGCGTTCGGCGAGGGTACGCATCAAACTTTGCAATTGCTGAGTCGCCGCCGGCGGGCGTTCCCCTTTCCTCGCCCAATTTAACAGCATCGCCCCGGTAATCCCGCAGAGATTCGTAGCGCCTACAGAAGCCAGCCGCTTCAGCAGAGGCTGGCTGTTGGACACAAAAATCACCAATGCGTCCGGGTGTTCTTGAGCCAAACCGTAAACGCACTGAGCCGTCGCCACCACCAGCATTGCTGGCTTGCTTTGATTTTTGATCGAAGGTTCGAGAGCGCGGTGTGTTTCCTGAGCGTCAGTTGCAATCCAACCGCTGTCGGCAAAAAAGCGCATAAACTCTCTAGCTACTTGCTCTTGAGCTTTTTCCACCGCTTGCCCTGTCAGACGATCTATTTCGTCGTACACTACTTCTGGGATATAGCAAGTTCCCACCTTCGCATATTCTTGCCAAACTTGGGTTCGGCCAGTCATTAAAACATCTGCATCAAAAGTTACCAATACAGGAGGAAGTTGATTAGCCATGACTTTATCCTATAGGCTCAGATAAGTTATTTAAACTTAATCGATCAAGTTTAAACAAATTTTGGGTTATAAAAAAATCAACTTTTGGTAGTAGATAAATTGCCCTGGGCGCGGGTATTAATGGGAAATTAGTAGTTAGGAACCCGATCGCCCTTCAGTTCCCAGTTCGATCGCTCAATTCCTATATTCCACTAATTTACCGCAACCCAAGAGCCTATTACCAAAGATGCCCGACTACTGCTAGTTGCCAATTCCCAGACGGCCAGCCAAAGCCGGAGTCAACGGCAACAGCGCAGCAATCATCAAGAACAAAGCTAGCAAACCCAAAGCCGCGCGAGCATCGTCAGGCTCAGTCAGCTCGTTGAGGCTCGGTCGCTCCAGATTCCGCTGTAAAATCAGAATCACGATCGCCCAATACAGAGCCAAAGGATTAACTAAAGAAACGATAGCCAGCACCACAAAAGTCGCCAAAGTAGTGCGACTGGCTATTTTCCGACCGTAGATGGCTTGCACGATTCTACCCCCGTCCAACTGTCCCGCCGGCATCAAATTAATCGCCGTTATTACCAAGCCCAACCAACCGATAACTACCAGCGGGTGAACGTCAACAATCTGCTGCTGCAACGCCGAACCCAAAACCACTTTTGCCAAAGTTCCCACCAAAACCGAGCCCTTGAAAAATTCTGCGGGAATTTGAAACAAACTGCCGGGGTGAGACAGCAGCAAACCCGTTACCAGCATTAGCACAGAAACTATTCCCCCAGCCGCTGACCCGGCAAAAGCGATGTCAAACAAAACTTTACGGTTGGGCAGCAGCGACTCAAAACGGTCGATCGCGCCAAAACAACCTATCTGCAAAGTTGGTATAAAAAACGGCCAACTCAAGCCAACCTTGTACCGATTTGCCAGCACTCGGCGAGCAATTTCCCCAGACCCTAAAACCGCCCAAATTCCGGCTGCAATTGGCAAAACTTCTAGATATCTAGCCGGCGAGTTAAAGAAATCGAAACTTAGCAGCAAACCGCCTGTCTCTAAGCTAGTAGCAATTGTTGCCAGCAGGAGCACGACTGCTAGGATTTTTTGAGACACGGTTGTGGGCTGCGGGTCGTTGGTGCTGGGCAAGATAATAACTACGGGCTTGTCGTCCTGATTTTCTACTAAAAATAGGCGGTAGCGATCGTTTAATCTTTCTTCCAAACTTGCCGTCAAACGTGAGTGTACTTGTTCTGGGTCTCCTCGGAGATTGCCTTTGAGAATTACCCCATCTTGATAGGGAATCGTTTCTGTGGCAAAGAAAGTATCAATTCCAAAGATACCTTTAATTGCCTTGAGGTCTTCCACCGGAACGGGAATTATTTCTGATTCATTATTCGCAGGCGACGAGGTGACGATCTTAATCGTTTCTGGGCCTGGTGGTCGCTGCGACTCAGGGGCTGAGAAAGCATCGCTTTGGGACTTTACCTCAGCAGCATCCGGCCGCGGCAGCACTGTATCAGATGCAGCCTTACGCAATTGCCGGCCCAGATAAATGTACAATCCCGTGGATGCCACTAGCAGCAACAATACCGCAACTAGATTGAGGTAAATTCCGGCGGCGAACAAACCAAAGAACAGCAGCCAGGGACTCATCAGCGCAACAGACTGCAACCAAGCCAAAATTCCCAGTTTGCCAAAAGGTCTGGCGCGATAAAATCCCCAACCCAGAATTCCCATAGCAACCAATACGAGCGCAATTGTTGCCGTATTTTCCGATGCAACTATAGGCATTCCGGTTGCTTGCGCCAATAGGGGCTTTAATCGGTCGATCGCGCTGCGGTCGAGTAATAGCATTAAATTTTGGGGAACATGAAATAGAGTTGTTGGGAACATATCCAAACCTGTCGGAAACTAGCCTGATTACTAAGGATAACCTCTGAGGGCTACTCGGCCCACAACCTGCTGTTGCTGTTTGAACATCGCAGGAGCTAGGCTATTGACACAATAGACTTTTTATGATATCACATCGGCTATAGCAAACCTATACCCAGAAGGGTAGCAGTGTCGATCGGTCAGAAGCATGAAGATTCGCCCAGTGTGGCAGGTGGGGCTTTTTTAAGGATTTGTTTCGGATGCCAGACGCCGAAAATAAAAACTCAGCTCCGACCGTCGCAGAATTCCCAGAGCCGACTGACTTGCTCAACCAATTGAAAGCGCGGCGTAAAAAATCCAGAGCGGACTTGGCAGACGTGGAGACGTTCTTGGAAATATTGGGCCCGGAGAGTTGACCCGTGTCTGCTGAAAGGATGCCGGGATACCACCTGACCCAGATAGGCAGTGTTTCGCATTTGTTGTGCGAAACAAAATGCGAAAAAAATGCGAAACAAATAAGGTTTGAGCCGCTCTCTCCTTTTCGGGAAAGAACGGCTCAAAGCATTGATGCTATTAGGTTTTATGTAACGGGTACGGCAGGACTTGAATCAAAGCCTCGCTCTTGAATTACGAATTTCCGTCGTTCTAGCCATTTTTTGCACCCACTCTGAAAGTCCTGTTTTTGATTTGAGCGAACACTGAGCGACTTGCTGTAGGCTGAGTACATCAGTCGAACTCAGCACTATCAGAGTAGGGAGCGAGAGATGAGCGAAAAATCTAATCCTGTCACTGCAAGTACCACCGCAGACTACCTTATTGGCTACGAGCGGATTCTAGACTACTTCCAACAAGCACAGAAAGAATGCCCCAAGGGCGTAGGGCTAAAAAGAGACAGGAAAGCGAGTGGTGGTTACATAACGTTGCAATTCAAGTTAGGTGACAAGCGGGTCAACAAGACTTGTGGGTGCTACTTGACCATGCAAGGTATCACTGATGCTCTGAGGAAAGCTCATCTAGTTGCTAGCGGTTTACAGTCCTTCTCTAGCGAGAGTCGCTTTTTAGCCTGGTATGATGATGTTATTTTGGATAAAAACGTCATCAAAAATGATTTGATAACGTTTGGTCAGGCGATAACAAAAGTAGAGAAAGAATACTGGGATGGACGCACTAAACGCCGTCAACAACGTGACAGGAGTAGTATTAGTCAGCAACGTACTTGGAGTGCCGTTTACGGTGACTACTATAAGCTGTTGCCACAAGATAGGGTCGTAAACCTAACAGATATTCTGTCCGCAGTTAACGGTAAAAAACAAGGAACCAAGTGCTTTAAAAATTGCTTGTGCGCCATGAAAAAGCTTGCTGAGACTATTGACAGTGCCGACTTATTGGGCAGGCTCAAAGAGATTGACGGTAGACAAACAGAATTTCGTGAAGACCTTCAAACTTTATCGGTTGATGAGTTTTTAAAACTTCGCGAAGTGGTTTTAGATGTTCCCAACAACAAACGATACCATTTGGAATCACGTAGGCGGTGGATGTGGGTATTCTCAATGCAGTTGGTGTATGGCTTTCGAGTTCATGAAGTTTTTGCGATTCAGAATATTGACAAGCCATTTAAGACGAAAGATGGTGTTATTATTCCTGCCTTGAATGAACCGATAAACAAACAAATGATTGCCGTAGTAGGCGATAAGACGTTACTAGATACTACAACTAAGACGGGCTACAGGTTGTGTATACCCATGCTCCCTCCTACTCATCCTGACTTGATGGAATGTTTAGAAATCAAATCAGGCAACTTGCCTGATGTTAGAACATCGTCAAACAATCCAAAGACGATTAGTGGGCTATACAGTGACCGCGCACAAACTATCTTAAGAAGATGGGATAAAGGCTTTACCCAAACCCACGCTTTACGTCACTTAGCAAATCTCAACGGTCAAATGGCGGGAATGTCTCAGGAGACAAGAGCTAAGAGTTTGGGGCATTCAACACAGATGAATGAAGGTACTTATAAAAAACGAGCCAATACTCAGACAACGATTGATTTACTAACTCAGTCCACAACAGAAGCTATTCCATTGGGTAGTGCAATTGGAGTGCTTAAACAGTTAGGAAGTGATGTGAAAAATGTCAAACTGCTAGCTGCTATTTACGGCATTACGCCCGACGAAGTGATGGAGTTGCTTGCCGAATAATTTGAAACAAAACTTTACACTTCCTGTGTTGACAAGGAGGTGGAAGTCTGCAATCGTGAGTAACTAAGGAAGATTGATGCGCGGTTGACGAGCACTTGCAATGCTAGCCAAACCACGACTTCCCCAAACGTTCAGGTACAACGGTTGGAGCCGATAAATTATGACATTTTTAGACGGTTGTCTTTGCGGACGATCGCAACTCTTAATGATTCCCCGTCGCGAGTTGTTGCAGAAAATCGCATCGGCCGCTTTGCTGTTTTTTGTGCCGCGTTCTCAACCAGTCAATCTAACCCCTGAGAAATATCCCAAGTCCCAGTTTTGTATTGGTGACAAAGTAGCCGACTACTGGACTAATGAATTCGACAAGGAGTGTGTCGAATACGGCGAGGTGCTTGGTTTTTGCTGGCATCCTTATGAACAAACTTGGGCTTATCTAGTTAATTGGACAGGTGGACAAGGGCCAGACTCTACGTACCCCTGTTTTGACGAGCGATTAGTTGTTGGTGGTGACTTGAGGCTTGTCAGCCATGACTAAACCAATTGTCAGCTACCGTCGCATTGACCAATTAAAGGCGATCGCCTATGACCGTGGCTTCACCAATGAGGATGCCAAGCAGTTCGGGAAGCTTAGCAAAACTGCTACATGGGAAGCGCTGCTAGAACTGTACCTCGTTGACGGTGAACTGCTTGACACAGTGAATGTAGACAGTGTAGACGCATTGCTAGATATACCACTAGACACAGTTATAGGAAGTGTAGACGCAGTGTCTGAACTGCTTGACACAGCGATTGTAGACAGTGTAGACACAGTGCTAGACACACCACTAGACACAAGTGAAACAGTCGCAAGTAGTCGCAAGCAGTTCGACTGCTTGTATACCTTGACTGCACCACTAGACACAGTTCTAGAAAGTGTAGACACCCTAGATTGGACTAACGACGGTTCGTTCCCTGTGTGCGGTTTCACCCGCCAGACTTCCACCAGCTTTTTAGACTGGGTTGACCTTGGGCAACTCATCGCACTCGCACTCGCATCGGCGGGACTGCTTGTGCTGGCTATGTCTATGTGGCGACAAATCAATCCCCTGAATTTATTTCCCTCTCCTGTTCGCATCAACATTCAAATTGGGACAAAATTATGAGCTTACAACTGCGACTGTTTGGTGGTAATTCTGATGCTGGAAAACTCACTGCCAGCAACGACGGCGGACACGCAATCGACAAATCAAAAGTTCTGGCAAGCACCGACGCAAGCGTTATCACACCGCTAAATCCTGGCAACTTTTCCAGCATCCGCAGTGTTCCAGTTGTGCCAGCACCGCGCTATTTCACGAAGGAAGAAGCGGACGCTATGAAGGATTTAGCTAAGGAGAAAACAGACGGGGCAAAACAATCTAAGCGCGCCTATGAAGCACTGGCAAAAGTTGAAGAAGCCGATGCTAAAGTTCACCGCCATCACCGCAAATATGAGGGTGCTGTGGCCGACAGGGTAAGAGCATCTCAATCATGCTTGACAAAAGCACTTGAGAATTTGCATCATATAGTCATTGTTCATCGCAGCC
>NZ_JAUBVD010000037.1:10983-64903 GCF_036705675.1 Microcoleus sp. AT8-A3 | reverse complement strand
AACCGCAGAGGGCGCAGAGAACGCAGAGGGAGAGAATACAGAGAGGAATAATTCGGATGCTACCGGATTTGATATCAAGGGGAAACGGCGCACAGAAGTCTTCTTCCTTCTGCCTTCTGCTATAGTTTTTGGCGCGAACTTAGGTGAGCTTCAATTTCCGATCGCGATCGCCATACAGGGCGCAATTCCTTGCGAGCAAAAAGCTGCAACTGATCGCCTGCGTGGGGCGAGCCAGGTTGAGTGGCGTTGCCGTAACTGTTTAGCGCCATCGCTTTCACCGGATTGGAGAACTCGATCGCAGCGACAAAAGAATCGCCTGCAACCGCTTGAAAGCGATCGTCCTTCCCAGGAGCGAACCAGACTGAGCGAAATACACCCAAAGCACCGTCAGCTCCATTTGCCGGCAGATTCGCCACCCCAGGCAATCGGAAGACTTCCCCCCATGCCACATCTAACGCGCCATAAGTCGCCTCAACTTTGGTTGCTGTCGCGGACAGCACCCGCACCGCCTCCGCAGGATTTGCCAACCCGTCTGGCGTCGTTAGCGGCGCATCTTCGCTCCAAGGTTTGGCGAATAACTCATCAGCATCCATCGCTTTTTTCCAAAAGGCAAACAGCACCGCACCGCGACTGTCAGCATCGACTTTGCGATCCCAAGTGGCGAGAACTTCCGCAGCGCGGCGCGCTTGAGCACTGCCTTGCCGTGCGGCGGGAATTAAATCATCGAGGAGGCGATCGGCGAGTTCTACATGAGTGGAATGTTTGTATTGCATCAATTCATCGAAAGAGATTTTTTCATCTTCTAAGAGCATTTTTGCCGATCGCTGCGATCGCAAATCCATCGGGCCGCGCGGTGCCATGTAGGCGGGATAATTATTCGGTGCGATCGCACTGGGAAACGTCGTCGTCCAGGGAGGATCGTTGGTATTTTGCAACCAACCGCTGGGCGGATCGACAACGCGCGGCAAATCCGCATAGGGATGATTTTTGCTCCACAAAGTCTCTGACGTATTGCCTGCGATCGTGCCTGACCAGTATTTAAAATCTCCGTTTTTGCGTATGGGGACTTGACCGTTAAACAAGTGCATGATATGCCCCTCTCGATCGGCATACATGACGGTAAACATGGGAATTTCTAAGCGCTTTAAAACAGCCTCAAATTCATTGAAATTCCGGGCTCGTGCCATATCCCACCACTGCTGAAGGGCTGCTGGTTTATCGAGTCCGACAACGCGCAGGGCGATCGCTTTGCCCTGTTTTTCTGTGAGAATCGGCCCGTGAACAGAACGCCGCACTACTAGAGATTCCGATCGCAAATTCCCATTCTTTTCTTTGACTTTTAAAACCTTCTCTTCCCTGTCAAAACTTCGGACTTCGCCATCGAAGCGATAGCCATCGTTAGCGAGGGGCAATTCGTAGGCATCCCAGCCATCGTGAGTGTTGACAGTATGAGTCCATCCCAAGTTGTCGTTAAAGGCGATCGTTAATACAGGAAATCCGACGAGAGTCGCTCCGTAAGCGTTAATTTCTGGGGCAACCAGTTGTGCTTCGTACCATAAATATAAATCCGACCAAGGAAGGTGAGGATTTGCCAATAGCATGGCATTGCCACTTTGAGAATGGGAAGGAGCGATCGCCCAACCATTAGAGCCTTTGGGGGTGTGATTTTCAGTGAGATTTTCAACGCGCTCTGGATCGACTACAAAAGTAAAATTGATGACACGCTGCTCGTGTGCCAATACATCTGCCGGTTTGAGGGGCAATGCTACCTTTAATTCTTCCGTGAGCGCCTCTGGGTGTTCTTTTGCATAGGCATTCATTCCGCCAACAAAAGCATCGAGATAGTTGCGAAAAATGGGAGTTTGTGATTCATACCACGCCTTTGCACGATTAGGAATTCCCATAGTTTGCACCCAGCGATCGGATTCCAGATAATCTTCACCCCAAAATTCCGCAGCTTGTCCGCGAGCTTGCCCGTAAAGACGCAAAATCAGATTACCGTGACTTTGCATCTGCGCCCACCCAAAAGCGTAGAAAAGGCTTTTAGTATTCTCTCCGTAAATATGTGGAATTCCATAGGTATCCCAAAGAATTTGAGTGCCTGTTTGAGGCGAGGATTGAACCCCATTATTTAGAAGCAAAACTAAAATAAAACTCATTAATAACGAAACAATCCGTCGGTCTTGTTTTTTTAGTTGTAGAAACACTGGAAATTAATTGGCTAGGGTGGTTTAAACTGAGAAATTGCAGCCTTTTAAACAAGCTGCATGAACAAAACGCCGAGGATTTAAACCCCTTTTATGGAGAACAAGGGAAAAATTTATACCAAATCCGTTGCCCCAAAATGTAATCTATCTACGTCTATCTGAGTCGATATGCAGTTAAAAAAATAACTTTTCTTCGAGCTATCCAGAAAATCCTAAAAAAGACCCTGTGTAAATCGGATGTGAAATTAAAAACCCTCCGCTAGCTCACCAACTTGAAAAGCGCTATAAAACGCCGCTGTGCCTACTGTAAAGCGCCTTATGTTATTGGTGAGGAGGGGGGGTAAACAAGTAGGGCGAGATAGGTTATAAGGTTATTTTTTAATTTGACCTTGTTGCCAATTTCCTTCTACTTTCGTTCCATCTGCATAAATGTAGGAACCTTGCCCGTGTTTCTGGCCGTTGAGGAATTCACCTTGATAGCGATCGCCATTGGCGTAAATGCAGGTACCTTTGCCGTTGAACTGACCATCGCTAAATTCGCCTTCGCAGCGATCGCCATTCTTAAAAACGTAAACTCCTTTCCCGCTCATCTTACCCTTGACAAAAGTGCCTTTATAGCTATCTCCATTGGCGAACTCGCGGACACCTTCACCACTAAATTCTCCATTGTCAAACGGCCCTTGATAACGTCCTCCTTCTTTAAAAGTAAACAACCCCTGACCTTGAGTGTTGCCCTTGACAAACTCTCCTTCATAGCGGTTGCCATTCGGATATTCGCGAACCCCTTTACCGTGAAATTGCCCTTCACTAAATTGCCCCTCATAACGGCCTCCGACCGCAAAGGTATAAATTCCCTGTCCGTGAGGCAAGTTATTCAGCAACTCTCCTTCGTAGCGGTTCTTATTAGCATATTGACAGACGCCTTTGCCGTTAACTTTTCCTTCTTTAATATCTCCTTCGCATCGAGTGCCATTACTGAACGTAAAAGCCCCACGACCGCTGGGAGAACCACTCGTAAAAGAGCCTTCGTAACGAATGCCGTTAGTCGAGGTAAAAGTGCCTGTACCGTCGAACTCACCGTTTTTAAAAGTACCTTCGTAGCGGTTGCCGTTAGCAAATTCGCGGACACCTTTACCGTTGAATTCACCCAAGGCAAATTCTCCTTGATATTTACCTTCTTCTTTAAAGGTATAAATTCCTTGACCGTGAGGTTGGCCGTTGAGAAAAGAGCCTTCGTAGCGATCGCCGTTGGCATATTGACACATGCCGGGGCCGCTGAGTTTTCCCTCACTCAATTCTCCCTCGCAACGTCCGCCATCGGGTAAAGTAATTACTCCTGCCATTGCGCTGTGAGGGTTGGCAAACAACAAAGCCATTCCCAAGTTGGTACCAAGTAATAGAGTGAGTCCAACTCGCTGAAGTTTACTTAATATTGCTGACGACATTCCCACATTCATAATTCACAAAAAATTCAACTTTTAACTTTGCTATTCCTTGGACGGTGCTATAGAATTCCCAGCCAAATTGCTATAGTCTCAATAAAATCCCTAGTCAGTGAGCCGGAAGATAATGACTATTCTTTCCCCTTGAATGCCACTCTCTGATGGGGCATATTTCCTTTCTTGTACTTGTTTCATCGCTGCGCGATTCAAGTCGTTGTATTTGCTAGGAGTCAATATCTTGATGTTGGATGTCTTACCGTTGGGGTCAATGTCACAAATGAGTTCCACTTGGCCTTGGCGCCCTTCTTCTCTGGCTGCGATCGGATATTCAGGTTTACCGCAGCCACTAATGCAAGTGGCCAGAGGCGCGCCGGCAGGGCGCGAAGGACTCCCCCCTCTTCCTGGATTTGTCGGTTTTGGCATTGGCCCGGAACCGTTGCCAAATGGCTGTGACGAACCCCCGCCGCCATTTCCACCTCCACCGGGTGATGAGTTCGATGCACTTCCTGCTGGGCTACCAGAGGAAGGGAGGTTTCCTACATCCCCGATCGCACTTCCCGAATTTCCGCCACCTCCTGGCCTGGTGGCCGTGACTGGGGAGCCAGCCGCAGGCGATCGGGGCGATCGCCCCGAACCAGCCGCAAATGGCTCATCAGAAGGTATGTTGCCATTTTCGCGGGCACCGGATGGTGAGTTCGACGCACTTCCTCCGGGGCTATCAGGGGAGGAGGGGTTTGTGAGATCCCCGATCGCATTTCCAGAGTTACTACCGCCTCCTGGCCTAGTAGCTGTGACTGGCGGGCCAGCCGCGGGCGATCGCTGTAGGGGCCCGGAAGAAGGATTTAATGGCTCTGAGGAAGGTTCCCCGCTACCCGCCGAAGCAGGCGGCTGGTTTTCAGGGCTGTCTGAGGAGTTGAGATTTCCAGCATCTTTTGTAAAGTCTGGGAGACTCGCAGCACCCTTGGGGCGGGAGTCGCTAACGGGTGGTTCGCTTTTTGGAGGATCGGGCGAGGGGGTTTCGGGTTCCTGAGCGATCGGGGTTTGAGGAGTTTTTGGGGAATTGAAATCCTCTTGAGGTGCGGGGGAAGGCTCGATAGGAGTTGGTGGTGGCGTTGCCGCTACCGGTGGCTCCTCTGGAATCGGCGGTGGCGTTGCCGCTACCGGTGGCTCCTCTGGAATCGGCGGTGGCGTTACCGCTACCGGTGGCTCCTCTGGAATCGGCGGTGGCGTTGCCGCTACTGGTGGCTCCTCTGGAATCGGCGGTGGCGTTGCCGCTACTGGTGGCTCCTCTGCGGGAGTTGGATCTGGTGGCGGTTCTGGTTTTAACGTCTCAGGCGGGGGAGATGCCTTTTCTGGAATAGTCTGCTCTGGCTGGGTTTCCTCTACTTTTGGCTCATCAAGCACAACAATTTCAATTGCATCCTCTTCAAATTCAGCAGGTTTGACGAACTTGAGGCTCAACGGCAGCGCGACACCGTGCAGTAAGGTTGAGGCTAACAGACTGATCGCCAGAACTTTTTTGAGAGCTTCTTCTTGTTGTTGTCTTTGCGTCGCCGAAATATTTGAAAAACTCATGCCTTCTCACTCTCCTTTATGGATGGCAACATCCTCGCTGGCTCCCCGACATCACCCGAAACAAGCTACCAACTGCGGGTTGAGCTTGCTATCACTGATGAACCTACCCATCCTATAAGAAGACTGTCACCCTGTTCAAGACTCTTGCAATTAATTTTCATTATTTAATTTTGAGATAGGGGCTAGAGGCTACCAATCAGCATTTTCTTTGGGGGCGTCTACTTTGCTCTTATGGGCGGTGTCAATGTTCTGATTCTGGCAGGGCCAGGTTCCACAACGCCTTAAATGCAATACTCTAGCCCCTAATCTACCAACAAAATTCCACATTCTCAAGCTTTTCATAAAAATCAATTAATTAGTAAAACTTATTTTTTTTTGCTATCAGTTCGATAATTATTATCTAAAAGTGTGGCGCATGACTTGACAAACCCTGAACTTTGTGGAAACCTAGTTGAGAATCTTTTAAATTATTGAAGATTATTGTCAAGTCCTAACGCAAATATTTAGCAAAGAAGCACTGGCAGAACAATCTGTCGCGATCTCGATCGGGATCGCAGTAGGAGCATTTTGGGTACAGACGAAGATAGTCACATACAGGTAGTGCGATCGCCCTTGAGTGAAACAATTCGCAGCCTGAATCACTTGTGCCGACTTGACGCAGAAACTCTACCAACCTTCGATCGGGCTAATTACAGCATTAGGCAGCTTGCGATCACTCAACCGAGCTAGCGAGAGTACAAATCAATGGATGCTTTCATTTACATTTTTCGCGCCGCAGGCATTGTTGCTTGGCCGCTATTTGCCTCCTCAATCGCAGCAGTCGCGCTGATCATAGAGCGTCTTGCCTTTTGGTTTAGGGTAAATCGGCGGCAGCGGCGAGTCGTGCGAGAAGTGCTACAGCTTTACAGTCAAAACCCCGATTCCGCCATCAAAAAGTTACAAGTAAACAGCGATTTGCCCCTAGCCCGGATTTTTTTAGAAGCTTTAGAATTAGACTCCCCCAACATCGAAGAATTTCGTTTGGCCTTAGAGAGTGGTGCTCAGGCAGAAATCCCCATCCTGAAGCGATTCAATACAATATTTGACACCATTATCAGCCTTTCCCCACTATTTGGGTTGCTCGGAACAGTTTTGGGGTTAATTACCACCTTTAGTTCTCTCAAACTGGGGAATGCCACGGGCACCAATGCCGCAGGCGTTACTTCTGGGATTAGCGAAGCCCTCGTTTCTACGGCAATAGGGTTAGTTGTGGCAATCTTTACACTCTTATTTGCCAATATGTTTCGCGGGTTTTACTTACAGCAGATAGCTTTTATTCAGGAAGCTGGAGGCCAGCTAGAGTTAATGTACCGTCACCGCTACGAAAAACTACCAAGAGAATCTAATTATGCGCCTACCCGATGAACCTGAGACTATTGCCCAGATTAACATCGTGCCAATGATTGATGTGGTCTTCGCCATATTAACGTTTTTAATTGTTTCCTCTCTGTCTTTATCCAAATCCGAGGGTCTACCCGTAAATTTACCGAAAGCATCAACCTCTCAAGTTCAGGACTCGCCTGCTAAAATTACCGTCACCATTGATGCTAATGGAAAATTAATGGTTGATAAAAAGTTAGTCAACTTAGACCAGATTGAGAGTACAGTGCGACAGGTAATGGGGTCAAATCAGAACTCCTTAATTGTGTTGAATGCAGATAAAAGCGTCAATCACGGAAATGTTGTGGAAGTTATGGATCGATTACGCCGAATTAAGGGAGCTAAGTTAGGGATTGCTACCGCAAAGTAGAGAGTTCCTATAATTACTAATTTGTAATTCCCTCACACCCTTAAACATGAATTACCCCGTGAAAATTTACTAAAAAAGCCTGTAAGCCTGATTAAAAGGTAGTCCTGAATAGTCTGTATGATTCAGGACTTTATTTGATAAAGCAGTTAAAAATTAAAGTCCTTACTGCCAACAAACAGCAAGGACTTTAATTATTTATTCCTGAGTTTTAAGGATGAAAATCCTTACTACACACGTTAAATACTGGCCATCACTTCACGCGCTGCAGCCAAAGTTCGATCGATATCTTCCTCAGTATGAGCCAAAGAAGTAAATCCCGCCTCAAACTGCGAAGGAGCCAGATAAATTCCGTGCTCCAACATTCCCCGGTGAAAGCGGCTGAACTTTGTCAAATCCGACTTCTTCGCATCCTCATAATTGTGAACCGGGCCAGCCGCAAAAAACAAGCCAAACATCCCGCTAATTTGCCCGCCCCAAGCCGCGTGCCCGGTTTCCTTAGCAATTTTTAGCAATCCGTCAGACAGTTTTTTAGTAATCTTATCCAACTGTTCGTAAGTGCCGGGTTTTTGCAGCAATTCCAAAGTCTTAATCCCAGCAGTCATCGCCAAAGGATTTCCCGAAAGCGTACCCGCTTGATACATCGGGCCAGCAGGAGCCACCATCCCCATAATATCCCGCCTTCCCCCGTAAGCTCCCACCGGCAAACCGCCACCGATAACTTTACCCAAAGTAGTCAAATCCGGGGTGACACCGAATCTTTCCTGAGCTCCACCGTAGGCGATGCGGAAACCAGTCATTACTTCATCAAAAACCAACAAAGCACCGTTATCTTTAGTAATTTCCCGCAAACCTTCGAGAAAACCTGCATCCGGGGTAATAAAACCGGCATTCCCCACCACTGGTTCGAGAATTACGCCTGCTATCTCGCCGGGATTTTCGGCAAATAAAGCTTTGACTGCTTCTAAATCATTGTAGGGAGCGTTGAGGGTATTGGCAGTAGTGGATTTCGGGACGCCCGGAGAGTCGGGAAGGCCCAGAGTTGCGACACCGGAACCGGCTTTTACCAAGAACATATCGGCGTGCCCGTGATAGCAACCTTCAAATTTAATCAGTTTATCGCGTCCGGTGAAAGCTCGCATCAGGCGCAAAACGGCCATACAGGCTTCGGTGCCGGAGTTGACAAATCGCACCATTTCAATGCTGGGAACGGCATCGATGACCATTTCGGCGAGTACGTTTTCCAACAGCGATGGTGCGCCGAAACTCGTACCTTTTTCTAAAGATTCGTGCAAGGCTTTGATGACTTCCGGGTGGGCGTGGCCACAGATGGCGGGGCCCCAAGTGCCTACATAGTCAATGTATTGGTTTTCGTCAACATCCCAAATGTAGGCTCCTTTTACCCTGTCAAAGACGATGGGCTGTCCGCCCACGGATTTGAAGGCGCGGACGGGGGAACTGACGCCACCTGGCATCAACTTCTGGGCTGCAGCGAAAATTTCTTCTGATTTGGTAGTTTTCAAGGTTGTGGAAACCAATGTTTTCTCCTTAGTGAACGTCTGTTGTTGGTAGAATAATTTTATAGCCAGTTCAACATAAAGGTTAGGTCGATTCAAGGAAACTATTCTAGTAGATTTTAGGGTACAAACCAATCAGTAGCAATACTAGCTTGGGTTTTTTAGGCTTTGTCGCACTAGCACCGAGCGCCCTAAAATGTAATTTTTTGTAAAATAGTTCTTGACAATTTAGCCATCCCTTGCTCAATCTTCTCTCTTCCTCTGCGTCCTCTGCGTTCTCTGCGGTTAATAAAAAAACAATCTCCGACAGGAAAGCGTTAATCTATATTACCAAGTTGAAATAAAATTATGTCTACTACTGATTTATCGAGTTTGAGCCGATCGATCCCAATTGAAAAGATTCGTTACGACGATCGCGGTTTAGTGCCTGCGATCGTCCAAGATTATTTGGACGGTACAGTGTTAATGATGGCCTGGATGAATCGGGAGTCCCTGCAAAAAACGCTCTCTACCGGGCAAACTTGGTTTTGGAGTCGATCGCGCGCCCAATTGTGGCCCAAAGGCGCGACTTCGGGACACATTCAAAATGTCAAAGGGCTGCGTTACGACTGCGATAGCGATGCTTTGCTAGTCACTGTCGAACAAGTCGGAGATATTGCTTGTCACACGGGAGAAAGAAGTTGTTTTCACCAAGTTGATGGGGAAATTCAACCGCCGCCAGGGGATATGTTATCTCAATTATTTGCGGTAATTTGCGATCGGCGAGACAATCCTAACGAAAGTTCTTATACTTGCAAATTGTTCGAGGGCGGCGACAACAAGATTCTCAAGAAAATTGGCGAAGAGTCGGCGGAAGTTGTGATGGCTTGCAAAGATGACGATAAAGAGGGGATTGCTGGGGAAGTTGCGGATTTATTTTATCACGCTTTGGTTGCTTTGGCTCACCATCAAGTTGATTTGAGAGAAGTTTACCGCAAATTGGGCGATCGACGAAAATAAATTAGTTATTGGTTATTGGGCATTGGGCATTGGGCATTGGGCATTGGGCATTGGGCATTGGTATAGCCATCCTAAATCATTTGTAAATTTCTTACTCCCTCCCCTTACTAAGGGGAGGGTTGGGGTGGGGTAAAAAATTTACGACTCATGTAGGATTGCTATAGCAGCAACAAATGACTAATGACTAATAACTAATGACTGCTGACTAATGACTAATTACTAATAACTAATGACTGCTATTTTTCAACATTCGATCGAGCTTTTGCAAAATAAAAATAGCCGCGCCCACACTCAAAGCCAAACCCAACCAAAAATTATCCGCCGCCCCTTTACCTCTATCCAAAGCCAAACCGCCCAGGGGCGGCCCGATTAAATAGCCGATCGCCCAACACTGAGAATTAACCGCCAAATACACGCCCCGCAAAGACTCCGGCGCTAAATCCACCACCAAAGCCGAAGCAAAAGGCGTATAAGCAACAGTCGCCACCGACAACAAACTCAAGCCTAAAACAGCTAAAAATAGATTGCCAATTGCAGCCATTCCCGTCAAGCCGATCGCAATAAATCCCATTCCCCACAGCAGCGCAGAAATCATCAAAGCTTTCGGATGGGAAAACCGCTTCAAAGCTTTAACAACCGGCAGTTGCAAAGCCACAGTTAAAAACGTGCTAAAAGCAAACAAAACCGTAATTGTACCTGTAGAAAAGCCTTTTCCCGATGTCCCCACCGCGACAAACTTGCTAAAGTACAGCGGCATTGTGGTTTGGATTTGGGAAATATATAGTGTGAACAGAGTATTTACTAAAGCATAAACTAGAAGACTGCGATCGCTCAGCGCCACCATCCAGCCATTTTCCCGATTCTTTTTGCCTCTATCCCCTGGATTAGCTGGTTTGTAGGTTTCGGCGATCGCGATCGCAACTACTGCAAACAGCACTAAAAACGAGATACCATCAATAATAAAGAGCGATCGATAATTCCCCGTTATAGAAATTAACAAACCACCCAAAATAATCCCAACTTGCAAACCCAAATTATCAGCCAGCCGCGTCAAAGCAAAAGCCTCCTGTCGCTGTTCGCCCTCGGTTAAATCCGCCACCATCGTCTCGGTTGGAGGCCAATACAAACCCACCCCAAAACCCATCAGTAAATTGCCCGCAATTAAGCCAGCGAAATCATTAGTCCCCGCCAGTACAAAAGAAGCCGCCGCCGAAATAATTGTCGCCAGCAATAAAGTTCGCCGCCTTCCCCAAAATTTGGAATCGCAAAAAGAACCGCCCAAAATTCTGCCGAATATTCCCGAAACTGAACCGCTACCCAAACCAATCCCAACAGCAGTAGCAGATAAACCGACGCGATCGACAAAAAATATCGGCGCGTAAAATAAAGTAAAACCGGTGCCGCTTTGGGAGAGGAATCTGCCGGCGGCAAGAATCCAGACTTGAGGCGGGAGACGGGGCAACCAAGAGGATAATTGAAATTTAGGCATATACACTTAAATTAGGAGTTATTTCTGGACGCAGAAACCCGGTTTTTTTATGAAAAAAATACGTTATGACCTTTAATCAGGTTCAAAAACAGATGTCTTTGGTCGCAGTGCATAAGTCCTGTGAGTAATTATTAATTTATTCCGTACTTTTTCGGAATTAGTATTAATTAACCGAGGTGATGACAAACATAAGTGAGCTTAACAATTCTTCAGCGTCTGTTACACAAAAGTTACCATTAATTTAAAAATACTTAACACGATTTGAGAAAAAAGTTAGTTAAACTCTAGAAAAGGCAGAAGAAAATTTTAGAGGCTCAATTATATGACAGCTATTACAACATCAAGAGTGGAATCAATCAAACCGCGCTGGCAAGCAATTGTCATGGTTGCCCTAATTTTCTGGCTCAGCGTTAGCCTGATTTTGGATCTAGTAATTATGCCCAGTCTCTACGTATCTGGCATGACGACATCACCGGAGTTTGCAACTGCCGGGAATTTAATGTTCTGGGGATTCAACCGCGTTGAGTTAATCTGTGCGGGCGTGGTGGCAACGGGTTTGATGGTTTTGAGCAATTTAGTCGGTGACTTCGGCAAGCGCAGCCGCACAGCAATTTTATTATCATTGGTACTTCTGGCGATCGCCCTGATTGACACCTACGCCCTGACACCCCAAATGAGCGCCTTGGGACTGCAGCTAAATCTGTTCGATTCCGCAGCAGAAGTCCCCGCCGGGATGAATCTACTGCACCAAGGCTATTTTGCATTGGAAGCGCTGAAGTTGGCTGTCGCCGGTACGCTGCTGGGCTGGTGCTACCAAAACCAAGTTTAATCGACACCCTGCTCAGAGGTTGAGTGGAGAAAAAAGACTCAACCCGCAGCGGGGGGCGTGAATTCACGCCCCCCGCTAATTTTTTTAAATTTTAACGCGATCGTAAACACCGGATTTGATATTCATCGGCGTTAATCTGTGTTTATCTGCCCTTATCTGCGGTTCAAAACAAGAGAATTTCTTGGGCCGCAGATGACAATGTATTGACGCTAATTCACGCAGATGAAGATCGGAGATATATGAATAATCTCCGATGCTAACTGATTTTATACAACTATACGGTCAAGTTTCCTGAACCAGCGCAAAAACGGATACTTGCGAACTCCTCCCGTGGAGAAAGCAAAATTTTAGACTCTTGTTTAAACTCCCAGATTCATCTGTAGAGTAAATCTAAAATCTAAAATCTAAAATCTAAAATCTAAAATCGACTGCCCTACTCCGATGCTTCCGGTAAATCTGCTTTTGGCCACAGCAGGCGCAAACCCATTACCGCAAATCCGATCGCCGCGAGTCCCTTTACCAGTCGTTCCGGCAACACCTCTGCCGTGCTGAAGCCAATGGCCACGCCGATAAAACTGGCCAACAGCAGCGCCGACGCCGTACCAAAAAATACAGCCCGCGGCGAGTTACAACTACTGCCCAGGGCGATCGCAGCTAATTGACTTTTGTCTCCCAATTCTGACAAAAACACTGTAATAAAACTGATTCCCAAAAGTTGCCAGTCCATGTTTTTTTAGTTCTTAGTTAGCTATTGTAAAAATCTACGACTTACCGACAAGGCAGACAATTAACCCAGCACTTCCCACAGCAGAACCGCCGAAATCGCCAGTAAAATCACTCCGGCTGCTCTCTCCAAAGTTCTCGGAGCAATCCGACTAGCCAGCCACCTTCCCAGCAACACCCCCAGCAAACTGGTTGCTATCAAAGCCGAACCCGCACCCGCAAACACGATCCAAGGATTTCGAGATTCAGCCGTCATCAGCAAAATCGCGATCTGAGTTTTGTCTCCAATTTCAGCTAAAAAAATAGTTGCAAAAGTCGAAGCAAAAATTGCCCAGTGCTTGGGCTTCAGTTTCTTTTGTTCCTGACAAATATCGGGATTTACAGTCACTGAGAGTTCAGCGGGCTCCGGGGTTAAAGCAGCACAAATCTCAGTAACCTCTTTTATTTGTAGTTGTACCTGTTGTGGTAAATCATAATTGGGGTTTACTGAGTCAGAAGCAGACAAGCTTGGCGGAACAGAATCAAGTTTCACGGGCAATGAGTGCTAAACGCTATTTATTTTTGACTTGTACTTTTGATTCTAACTCTCTCGGTGCCTGCTTTTACCAAACCAGGGTCAATCGATTTTAGATTTTAGATTTTAGATTTTAGAATTGAAGGATTGAAGGATTGACCCCACGGATAAATACGTTCGGCAAGTTTCATCGGATACAGGTTTTTTATTTCTGGATCCTGAGTTTGCGCGTTGGAATGAATCACGTGGCGGGTATCCTGGATGCTTGATTTTCATCTTTTTCCCCCGATATTTCAGCAACTGGTTCCTGGAACCACTCACCCCCCCCCAAAAAGGCCTACAAGCCCCCAGACTTATCTGTCGAGTCAATCTAAAATCTAAAATCTAAAATCTAAAATTGACTGACTGGCTGGTTCATGTGCCGTAAGTTCGATCGCCCGCATCTCCCAAACCAGGTACAATAAAGCCCTGTTCGTTGACTATTTCGTCGATCGTTGCCGTGTAAATCATCAAACTTGGGTACTCTGCACTCAGCCTCTTCAAAGCCGGAGGAGCAGCCACCACAGAGATAATCCGAATCAAGCTCGGATCAATTCCCCGTGCAGTCAATTCCTGCATAGTCGCTATAATCGTCCCGCCAGTCGCCAGCATCGGCTCGCTAATTATCACCCGCGTTTCCGGGTTAAACTGCGCCGGCAATTTGTTCAAATAACAAGTCGGTTCCAGCGTCTCCTCATTTCTTGCCATGCCGAGGTGGTAAACCGAAGCCAGCGGCACAACCGTCTGAATTCCTTCGAGCAGTGACAAACCCGCCCGCAAAATCGGTACCACAACTAACGGAGCTTCTGGGTTGATAAAAGTCGCCGGACATTCTGCCAAAGGCGTTTGCACCGTTGTTTCCACTGTCGGCAGCCATTCTCGAATCGCCTCGTAAGCCAGCCACCTTCCCAATTCTGTCATCGCAGAACGAAAAAGTACCGATGGGGTGGCGGCGTCGCGGGCAACAGCCAGCCAGTGTTTAATTAACGGATGTGGAGGAACGTAAACGCGCAGTTGCAGGGACATGAGGAAATTGGGGAGATTGCTAGGTTTGAGGGATTTTATGCGGTGCGATCGATCTGCTTCGTTGGCGTAGCCCCCGTAGGGGCGGGCTTCCCCAACGGGCGATCGATCGCTCTGTGCAACTTATCACATCCTTGAGGGCGCATACAAGCCAGAGATTGAGTTAGAACCCATTCGCCGATCGACCTCCATCCGCTTATTGAAATATTTTTCTAATAGTATTGACATTAATTAGCAACAAGGCTATATTGATTTTTAGTGTTCTCCTCTCAAAGGATCGGCAGACGGGGGCAGTCGGCAATGGTAGACTGTTCCCGCATTTTTTTTTAAAAGCTGGGGCATCGGCCAAACAGGGCATCGGCCAAACAGGGCATCGGCCAAACAGGGCATCGGGCATTGCCGAACTTCGGTCTTCTTGACATCCGCTACATCCGCTACATAATCCGTTGCCGAACTTCTTGCTTCTGGAGCGATCGACTGTAAAATCATAGAATTATTAAGATTTTTAACCGAATGTCAGCTCCTACCCAATCCCAGTTATTTTCTCCCAACTCCCGCCCAACAGAGCAAGAGTTTGATGTAATTGTCATCGGTTCCGGCATTGGCGGACTCGTGACAGCCACCCAGCTAGCAGCTAAGAAAGCCAAAGTTTTAGTGCTCGAAAGCTATACAATTCCGGGGGGTAGCGCTGGATATTTCGATCGAGAAGGCTACAGATTCGATGTCGGCGCCTCCATGATTTTTGGTTTCGGACAGCGCGGCACCACCAACCTCCTCACCCGCGCCCTGAAAGCAGTCAACGTCACCTTAGAAACCATTCCCGACCCCGTACAGCTTCACTATCACTTACCCAGTGGCTTGGAACTTGAAGTTCCCCAGGCTTATGATAAATACTTGCAAGAATTAACAGACAGGTTCCCTCACGAACGCGAAGGAATCCACAAATTTTACGGCGAATGCTGGAGCGTCTTCAACTGCCTCAACGGCATGGAATTGCTATCCCTAGAAGAACCCGGATATCTCGTTCGAGTCTTTTTTCAGAATCCTTTAGCCTGTTTGGGATTAGTAAAATATCTGCCTCAAAATACTGGCGACATTGCGCGGCGCTACATAAAAGACCCTACTTTGCTGAAATTTATCGACATGGAATGCTACTACTGGTCTGTAGTACCCGCAGACTTGACGCCAATGATTAATGCCGGAATGGTATTTTCCGACAGGCATTACGGTGGCATCAATTATCCCAAAGGCGGAGTCGGTCAAATTGCCCAAAAATTAGTCGAAGGATTAGAAAAATGTGGCGGGAAAATTCAATACAAAGCTAAAGCGAAAAAAATTATCACAGAAAACGGTCGCGCTGTCGGAGTCGAGCTCGCAACCGGCGAAGTTTACCGCGCCAAGCGCATAGTTTCTAACGCCACGCGCTGGGATACTTTTGAGAAATTGCTTCCCGCAGAAGAGATGCCAGCTAGCGAGAAGAAATGGCAGCAACGCTATCAAAAAGCCCCCAGTTTCTTGAGTTTGCATTTGGGAGTGGAAGCAAGCGTAATCCCTGCGGGTAGTGCCTGCCACCACATTTTGTTAGAAGATTGGAACCAAATGGAAGCGCCGGAGGGAACTGTTTTGGTGTCAATTCCGACCGTGCTCGACCCGGATTTAGCTCCCGCAGGATATCACATCGTTCACGCTTTTACTTCGAGCTGGATGGAAGAGTGGGAAGGACTTTCGCAGCAGGAATATGAGGATAAAAAAGAAGAGGCCGCAGGGAGAATTATTGAAAGATTAGAAAAGATTTTTCCCGGTTTAGATGCCGGTTTGGATTATATGGAAGTGGGGACAGCGCGTTCTCACCGTCGCTTTTTGGGGCGCGAAGACGGAACTTACGGCCCGATTCCGCGACAGAAGCTAATGGGTTTGCTGGGAATGCCGTTTAATCGAACTTCTATGCCTGGTTTGTATTGTGTGGGCGACAGTACGTTTCCCGGACAGGGTTTAAATGCGGTGGCGTTTTCTGGGTTTGCTTGCGCGCACCGAATAGCGGTTGATTTGGGTTTTTAGTGGTAGTGGTAGGGTGCGTCAATCGATTGCGCGATTTTAGATTTTAGATTTTAGATTGACTTGCGCGAGATAAATGCGGGGGGCAATAAGTGATTTTCGATTTTAGATTTTGGATTGATTCCACGGATAAATCACGTGGCGGGTACCACATGAAGAAATTCGTGGTCAGATTGTTAGCTTGAAATACGATAGAAAATGTGAGGCTTCGGGGCAGTCTACAAAAAGACTAAAAACCCGGTTTCTGGGGAGAAACCGGGTTTTTAACCTCAAAATTGGTGTTTTCCATTCTTTTAACGAGTTTACTGGTCGTAGCTGCCGCCGACGCCGATTTGGGTATTGTAGATTTTTGCATCAATGATGGTCATATCTTCCATTGATGCGCCGGATACGTCAGCGGTGTTAATGATAGCCGCGGTCAGATTTGCCCGATCGAGGTCTGCGTCATTTAAACTAGCATTAGTCAGGAAAACTTTAGTTAAGTTAGCACCCGTCAAGTCAGCACCCGTCAAGTCAGCACCTTCGAGGTTTGCCTGAGATAGGTTTGCTCCTCGTAAATTTGCTTCTCTCAAATCAGCACCAATTAAATGAGCTCCCGTTAAATCGGCTCCCGACAAGTCGCACTTAAAACATTGCCCGGTTGACAATAACTGTTCGACGTGAACGGGATTTTCAGCGCGAGCCGGGCCTGCCAACACTAGGGGAGCAATTAAAAAAGTAGCGGCGAATAGATTGCGTTTCATAATCTCTTTTCCTCACAGACTCTGTATTCAAGTTCTTGTCTTGATATCTACAATCGTACCATGGTTGTTTTCGCAACTTGCGATCTAATTCACACATTGGCTGTGATATCGATTGCCCTCAACAACGCATACATGGTCTCGACCAGCTTGCCAAACTTAATTTTGCAAAACTTAACACTGCCGAACTTAATACAGTGCCTTTTTGTAGTAACCTTTTCTAGGTTAGCTAATACAGCCAACAGATGCGTCTTTCTGAAGAGGGAGATGATTCGCAATGCTATGGATGATTTTAGCCGATAATCTTATCGCAAAAAGTTCACAACAAATACATTATTTTTAATAAATGTGTCACGGGATAGAAAATTTAACTTAAAATAAAGATAAGCTTCTAACTTTATAGGTAGAAGAAAAGCAGTCACTGGCCCGATCCCCAGCCCAAGCTCTGCTGCATTTTTAACAATAAATTTTAATTAGGTCTCACCAGCGCCGTAAAAATCCACCTAGTGCTTGGAAATCAGCACTTTTTTGGAATGTCGCAGATTCCACGCGATCGCAAAACTCAATTAAATATGCTCAAAAACGATTCATCCAAGTATCTGCCCACCTTAGCTCAAGTAATAGACCGCTACCCCTTGACAGTGGCGCCCGATACCCCACTAGCAGAAGTAATTACCCTGATGGGCCAACGGCGCCCAAGTTGCTCTCTAAACGCAGTCATTCCACCAACCGATATCTATCAGCCACTAACAGAAATCGTAAATCCGCCCACATCAAGTGCATTCAGAGACGCCACAGGTATCTGCGTCTTTGTCGTGGAAAAATCACTCTTAAAATTATCCTCGCCTTGTGCTCCACATTCTCAATTGCAAGGAATCTTCACAGAAAGGGATCTTGTCGATTTGATTGCCTCGGGCAAAAACTTAAAAGGTGTCACCATCGCACAAGTGATGAGGCAGCCGACAGCAACTCTGACAAAATCCGAGAGTCAAGACATTTTCAGCGCCCTAATTCTGCTGGGGCAACGAAGAATTAAGCATCTGCCAATATTGGATAGTGAAGGTCAACTCTTAGGAGTAATTACGCCGGAAAGCATCCGCCAAGCCATGCTCAAACCGGCAAATATCTTAAAAATGCGCTGCGTGAAAGAAGTAATGACCGCACAAGTCATTCAAGCACCTCGCTCCGCGTCAGTTAGGAGTTTAGCTGAGTTGATGGCGCAGCACCGCGTTAGCTGCGTAGTAATTACTGAATCAACAGAATTATCGAGGGATTCACCGTTCCCTATTCCAGTAGGTATAGTCACAGAACGGGATATTGTGGAATTTCAAGCTTTAGATATAGATTTGTCGCAAACGATCGCCCAAACAGTGATGAGTACCCCCTTATTTAGCCTCAAGCAAGAAGACTCGCTGTGGGTAGCTCATCAGGAAATGCACCAGCGTTTAGTCCGCAGGTTGGTAGTAACGGGAGAATGCGGAGAACTCCTGGGAATAGTTACTCAAACCAACATACTGCGCGTACTTGACCCCATGGAAATGTCCGGGGCGATCGATGTTCTGCACGATTCAGTGGCAGAAAGAACTAGGGAATTGGAAAAAGCGATCGCATCCCTCAGCTTGACTAACGCCAGACTAGAAAGCGAAATTGCTATCCGCGTTAGGGCCGAGGCCAGACTCCACCTTTTAGAATCTGCTGTAGTGAACGCTAACGACGCAATCGTGATTATGGATGCCGGAGACAGCGATATCTCCGACCCCACCATCATCTATGCCAACGAAGCTTTTACCCAAATGACGGGCTACCTACCCCAAGAAATCATCGGACAAACCCCCAGTTGCTTGCGCGGCCCAGAAAGCGACCCCACCCAAGTCGCTAAAATTCGCCTGGGTTTCTCTCGCCGAGAACCCCTACGCCTAGAATTGATTAACTACCGCAAAGACGGTTCAACTTATTGGGTGGAACTCAACAGCGTACCCATTGCCGATACCTCCGGGAACGTTACCAACTGGGTGTCCGTGCAGCGAGATATTACCGATCGCAAGCGCATGGAACAAGCATTTTTTGAAGAAAAAGAACTCGCTCAGGTAACACTACAATCGATCGGCGATGCCGTCATCACTACTGACGCCGACGGCTGTATTTCCACCCTGAATCCAGTTGCCGAAACACTCACGGGTTGGTCTACCTCGGCAGCTAAAGGTTTGCCCCTCGCCAGCGTGCTGAGAATAGTTGACGAAACTACCAGGCTGCCGATCGAAAATATCGCCGAAATCGCTTTGTGCGAAGGTCGGATTGTTGACCAAGGGCGCAACAATTTGCTGATTGCCCACAACAACACCGAATTTGCGATCGACCACTGCGTCGCCCCCATCCACGCTAGCAGCGGCGAAATTGTCGGGGCCGTTGTTGTGTTCCGAGATGTCACCCAAGTGCGAACTCAAGCGCGGCAACTCACCTGGCAGGCAACTCATGACCCCCTGACGCAATTAGTCAACCGCCGGGAATTTGAGTACCAGCTAGAGCACGCCCTACACGGCGCTCAAGGTTACGGCCAAGAACACGTGATGCTTTACCTGGATCTCGATCGCTTCAAAATAGTTAACGACACCTGCGGTCATGCTGCTGGGGACGAACTGCTGCGCCAAGTCAGCCAGCTATTTAAAAGCAATATCCACAAAACCGATATTTTGGCGCGTCTCGGCGGCGATGAATTTGCCGTACTCCTGTACAATCGTCCCGTCGAACGAGGATTGAATGTTGCGGAAACGCTGCTGCGAAGCATTCAGGGCTTCCGCTTTGCGTGGCAGGACAAAACTTTTTCGATCGGCGTCAGTATCGGTTTGGTAGCAATCAATCCCAAAACAGCCTCGACATCTGCGATTTTGAGCGCCGCCGATATGGCCTGCTACGCTGCTAAAAATAAAGGTCGCAACCGGGTACAGGTTTATCAAGCCGGCGATCGAGAATTAATCAAACAGCACGGCGAAACCGAGTGGGTGGTGCAAATTCATCAAGCTTTAGAAGAGAATCGCTTTTGCTTGTACTCTCAGCCGATCGTACCTTTGCTCAACTCTCCCACCACCGGAACCCACTGCGAAATCCTCCTGCGCCTCCAGTTGGAAACTGGTGAGTTGGTGTCGCCGATGGCGTTTATTCCGGCTGCAGAACGCTACAACTTAATGCACGCGATCGACCGCTGGGTAATTAGCACGTTATTTAGCAATTTATCTAAAATTTTCACGGCAAATTTATTAGTTCAAAACCCCGGGGTAGGCAGCGATAAAATAGTTACCTTCCCTGCTTGCTCTCTTTTGTCTGATCTGCAATCCTCATTTGGCCAATATCCCAACCTTTATTCAATCAACCTTTCTGGGGACAGCCTCAACGAAGAAAAGTTTATCGAGTTTATTCAGGAACAGTTTTCTATCCATCAAATACCGCCGCAAATAATTTGTTTTGAGATTACCGAAACCGTGGCGATCGGCAATCTCAGCAAGGCAGCCAGCTTGATTTTGCAGCTCAAGGAACTAGGCTGCCAGTTTGCCTTGGACGACTTCGGCAGCGGGATGTCTTCGTTTGCTTACCTGAAAAGTTTGCCGGTTGATTATCTCAAAATAGACGGCAATTTTATTAAGCATATTGTCGATAATCCTATTGATGTCGCAATGGTGGAAGCTATTACCAAAATCGCTCACGTCATGGGAATTAAAACTATTGCCGAATATGTTGAAAATCAAACAATTATGGATAAACTCAATGAACTTGGGGTAGATTACGCTCAAGGTTATCATTTGGGCAAGCCTCAACCTTGTAACTTCACCTCTCCGATTTTAGAGGAAGTTTTGGGGGAGTTTCCTGTTAATTCTTTGGCTTTTGAGGCTAAGCTGGCTTGTTGAAGAAGGAACTTCGGCAACGAGCAAGCAATGAGATTTAACGGATTTAAGGGAGGGATGTTGAGGGAACAAGGAAAAGGGCTCGGAATGATTTAACCGCAGAGACCGCAGAGGGCGCAGAGGAAGAGAAGAGAGAGATGAATAATTCTGATACTAACGGATTTTATAGCAATCCTTGCAGGACTCGTGATTTGTTTACCCCATCCCAACCCTCCCCGAACCCCCTGGGAGTCCGTAAGAAATTCACAAATGATGCGAGGATTGCTCTATCAGATTAATTTTCCCCATTCCCCCTTCTCCATTACCCATTACCTTCTACAATTGTTTCTGCCGCTTCAATGTACTGACTGTCTAACAGAAAAGCACCTTTTTCAAAGCGAATGCCCCAATAATTGCCGGGACGCCGATCGATCACAACGCCTTCAGCGCCGATCGCAATTAAATTCGCTGGCCGCAGCATCGGCATCGGTTCGGCTGTTTTGACGTAAGGTGGCATCGCCACAACTCGGACTTTTTGACCGATTGTAAATTCTTTTTCCATGAGTTTTATTCCCTAAAAAAACGCGGCGATAAAGTAATTTTAACAAAAAATGTTTCTGTTTGATTGATTGATTAGGGATGATAATAGAATGGATAATTATGAAGTGTAATCAAGGGAATTACGGCGAAATTATTGATATTTTAGGGTTCCATCTTCGTTATATTCAAGTTCATAATATTTTCCGCCTAACCCTAAGTCATGAATACATCGTTGGTAGTTTTTGGCTCCCAGATCGAAAGGGTTAGTCCTGTTCAATCTTGCCCATTCAGCTATCTTTAGCTGGTTAGTTACCCCTGAAGCATCGGCTACGGTTTTGACAATCCAATCAAACATTTTTTTTCCTCTAAGCTGTCTCTCACTCTACCTCTCTATATTAGCTGCTATATATTCACCTATAGGCAATCAAACATTTTTTTTCCTCTAAGCTGTATCTCACCCCTAACTTGGACGATCGCCCGTAAAACCCCTGACCGATCGCGCTACAATTGTCAATCGGGATAAAAACGGCTGATTAGGAAAGTAGAGGAGTAGGTGCTATGGCTACAAGTCGTCGCATTGAGCGTGTAGCTTCAATGGTTAAACGGGAAGTCAGCCTGATGTTGCTGAATGGAATCAAGGACGATCGGGTAGGTGCCGGTATGGTTAGCGTTACCGATGTAATTGTTTCGGGAGACCTTCAGCATAC
The DNA here is from genome assembly GCF_036705675.1 of Microcoleus sp. AT8-A3. Lineage (NCBI taxonomy): Bacteria > Bacillati > Cyanobacteriota > Cyanophyceae > Oscillatoriales > Microcoleaceae > Microcoleus > Microcoleus sp. AT8-A3. The sequence continues at coordinate 42,843 of NZ_JAUBVD010000037.1, read as the reverse complement.
AAAAATTTTTGTCAGCATCTACGGTACTGATGAGGCGAAGGCTGAAACTATGGAAGGTTTGAAATCTGCTACTAGCTACGTCCGCAACCAGTTGGGCCAACGATTGCAACTGCGCCGGACGCCGGAAGTGATTTTTCTGGAAGACCGTTCTTTGGAACGGGGCGATAAAATGTTGATACTGCTGAATCAGCTTTCTGCCGATCGCAAACCGGATACTTTAGATCCCGATGAAGAATTCGCTGAGGATGAAAGTCCCGATTGAAGCGAGAAGGAAGAAGGAAGAGGGGAAGAGAAGGAGATAGGGAAAATTCTCAATTCCCTGTTTTGCCGATTCCCGATTCCCAATTCCCGATTCCCAAATCTAAAATCTAAAATCTAAAATCTAAAATCTAAAATCGAATGATTGACAATCTTTCCTTGCCCGAACTGGTCGCCCAGATGTTCGTGGTGCGCGCTTCTGGCTGCTTGTTCGACCACCAAATTCGCTATCGGGAATGGGAACCAACTGCCAGCAAACTCCGCTATTATCTGGAAAATTTGGGCGTCGGTGGGGTGATTTTGGTCGGGGGAAGTGCTGCGGAGTTGGCAGTTCGATCGCACCAATTGCAGTCTTGGGCTAAGTTTCCGCTGTTGCTGGCGGCTGATATTGAAGAAGGTGTCGGCCAGCGGTTCGCGGGGGCGACTTGGTTCGGGCCGCCGATGGCGATTGCTGAAGTGGCCCGGCAGGATGCAGGTAAAGCCGATCGATATGCTGAACAAATGGGCGCTGTCACTGCGATCGAAGCTAGGGCGATCGGTCTCAATTGGATTCTCGCACCAGTGGTTGATGTTAACAACAATCCCGACAATCCTGTGATTAACGTCCGCGCTTTTGGCGAGACACCGGAAATTGTCGGGAAATTAGCCGCTGCTTTTATTCGCGGCGCAGGCCCGCACCCGGTTTTGACTACAGCTAAGCATTTTCCCGGCCACGGGGACACCGCGGTTGATTCTCACTTGGAATTGCCGGTTTTGCCGCATTCGCCAGCGAGATTGACTGAGGTTGAGTTGCCTTCTTTTGTTGAGGCGATGGCTGCTGGGGTCGATGCTGTGATGAGTGCTCACTTGCTGATTCCGGCTTGGGATGCCGAGTTTCCTGCTACTCTTTCTCGCAAAATTTTGATCGGGAAGCTGCGAGAAGAGTTGGGATTTGAAGGTTTGATTGTGACGGATGCTTTGGTGATGGGTGCGATCGCCAATAAGTACGGCGCTAATGAAGCTGCTGTTTTGGCTGCTGAGGCTGGTGCTGATGTTTTGCTGATGCCGCTTGACCCGGAAGGGGCGATTCTGGCTGTCTGCGAAGCTGTCACTCAAGGGCGGATTCCCATATCACAAATCCAGGAATCTGTCAAGCGAATTTGGAAAGCGAAAATAAAGGTGGGTTTGCCGATTTCTGACCCCCCCCAACCCCCCCTTGCTAAGGGGGGGAGCAAGAATCTACAATCGATCGACTCGATCGAGTCGATCGACTTAAGTTGGCTGGCAACTCCTGATGCCAGGGCAACTGCTGCCGATATTTTGCGAGATTCTTTGAAATTTGGCGGCAATCTACCTTTGCAGGTTGCAAAACCCGCAGAAAACCAGCTTTTGCGGAATTTGATTGTTGTAGATGATGTTTTGGGGTGCGAGTTTTTGGGCAACCACACTCCGGCGATCGCCCTTCCCGAACAGTTTGGTTACGAATTGCAACTGATTGACGATCGCACAGGGGCGATCGCTGAAAATACAGGTGCAGAGCATTTTTCTCCGACACTGCTGCAAATTTTCATTCGCGGCAATTGCTTCCGAGGCAGTGCTGGTTTGACCCAAGCAGCTCAAGATTGGTTTAAGAAATTATTAAAAACGGGAGAACTGCAAGCTGTGTTAATTTACGGCAGTCCCTACGTTTTAGAGCAATTTTTGCCACACTTGCCTCCGAGTCTTCCTTATGTATTTTGTTTTGGCCAGATGCCCACAGCGCAATCTCTCGTTCTAGAAGTGCTATTCGGCATTGACGCCACTGGTAATGATTGAGTTGCTTGCGGGAATTCTGAATCTTTCCTTTGCTGCTTGCTGCGTGAGGAGTTAAATTTATCAACCCGGTTTCTCGCGAGAAATTCTGCCTTTGGTGGCGAAGTATCCAGAAACCGGGAATTGGAGGCGGGTTCCTAAGTTCTCAATAGAGCTTTCCAGCAGATCCGCTTGCTACTGAGGAAAATGTGCTGCGTCTGAAAATCCCAAGACTGATCCCATCACTTACCGATCGTTCCTATAATTTTTTTAAATGGACGGCAGTGAATTGTATAGCTGTATACGGACAAAATTTAACTTCCATATTCCTAAGTTTGGACTATATTATTACCAGGGCCATAAAATTTTTTAGTAAAACATTGAGGGCGCATTATGATTCACTCCACTATTCCCCAAATCCAATACTCTTTAGATGTGATCCAAGATGAAGCGCGTCACCTTGTCCACGAGGGCGTGCTGAGCCGCCAACAGCCGATCTACACGCTTTGCCAATTCATTCCGCCTCGGGAATGGGCTTGTGTAGAGTGCGAATTAGAAAAATGCGACTTCTTGCTGCGCGATCGCATCGCCGACCTGATCGGTTCTGAAAAATGGGACAATGACTAAAGTTTGGTTCTGTTAAATTAAGTTGGCAAGTAAACTCCGGCTGTGTTAAAGACTCTTGATTCTTTAATACTGGGAATTTTCGGCGCGCAAATTTTCCAACTCGGCCCTTAGCGCTGCCATGTGTGCAGTTAATTCTTGAATCTCTAGCTTTACGTTAGACTGTACAACCGACTCGGGAGGAGCATCATTCGCTGCATCTGATTGCTTGGGCGAGACAGATTCACTGTCTGCATTCTCCCGATCGCCCGGTTGAGAGAAAATAGTATCTACAAAATTCCGGGCTTCTCGCTCAGTCATTTCTCCTTTTTCCAGCAGATCATCGGCTAGCTGACCAAAATCTGACTTCAGTTTGTCCAGATTTTCTTCTCGCTTCAAGGGATCTTGCAATGTCTCAATTAAAAAGGAAGTTGCACCTAAAGTTAGGTGAAATCCTGTTTGCAGCATTTGAGGCAGGTTGTCGGGATTCATCTAAAAATGCCGCTAGAACGTTTTTCTGAGTTTTTGGTTCGCTAGTTGCTCCCAAGTCGGGGCGCAAAGCCGCTTTTTAGCGCGAAGATGCTGGCGTTGTGGGTCGCGATCGCCCCGATTCAGGAAATATCAACTTTTGGGGGGAGGTTTTACCGTTGTGCCAATACTAATCGTATCATTACTGCGTAAATTAATAAATGTCAAGTGTAAATTTTTGTAACTACGAATCGAGACTTTCCCACTGGAAGGCTCAGTCTATTTTAGATTTTAGATTTTAGATTTTAGATTGAAGAGGACTTAGGCACGGCGACTAAAAAAACCCCGGTGGCTGATTACCCGTGCGTAAGTCATGTTCAAGCCCGTTAAGGATACAGCGCTTCACCGGTGGAAGGGTCAAATATAAATAGTCGATCGAAGTCAAGCTGTACCTTTAGCCGATCGCCCGATCGCAAGCGAACACTTGCAGGTATTTGTAACTGTACAGTAGTTTCAGCACTCAACAACGGCAAACTCGCCCGAATTAAAGTTTCTCGCCCCAGAGGTTCAACTACTTTTACCTCTAGATCGAGGGGGACTTTTTCTAAGGCCCAAACATCGCTTTTCAAATCATCTTCTTCTACTGTTTGTGGCCTAAAGATTTCTATATTTTCTGGACGGATGCCCAAATCAAATCCTTGTCCTTCTCTCGCCTGCAATTTTTTCTGAATCGAGGGCGGACAGGCTAAAGATTGATCTCCTACTTGAAAGGAGTCGTTAGTATAAATTGCCGGCAAAATGTTCATGGCGGGATTGCCTAAAAATGTCGCAACCATGCGGTTAGCTGGTTTGGCGTAAATGCTTTGCGGGTCTCCAATTTGTTGAATTTTTCCCCCATTTAAGACTACAATCTTATCAGCTAAAGTCATCGCTTCCACTTGGTCGTGGGTGACGTAAATTGTGGTAATTCCCAGCCGTTGATGCAGTTGTTTGAGTTCTGCTCTAGTGTCGTCTCGCAGTTGAGCGTCGAGGTTAGAAAGCGGTTCATCTAAAAGAAATACTTTCGGTTCGCGGGCGATCGCCCTTCCCAGTGCTACCCGCTGCTGCTGTCCGCCTGATAGCTGTTTGGGCTTACGCTTGAGGAGGTGGTCGATCGAGAGCGATCGGGCTACTGTTTCGACTCGTTCTTGAATTTTAGTCGGGTCAACATTCCGCATCCGCAATCCAAATGCCAAGTTTTCTGCGACAGTCATGTGCGGATAAAGCGCGTAATTTTGAAACACCATTGCTACATCCCGCTGTCTCGCCGGAATGTTGTTAACTAAATTATCTCCGATGTAAAGATTACCGGAAGTGGCGGTTTCTAAACCTGCAATTGTCCGCATAATTGTGGATTTTCCGCAGCCGGAGGGCCCGACTAATACCCAAAATTCCCCGTCCGGGATTTTGAAGCTGATGTTTTCGATCGCGGTGACGTTTTGGTAGCGTCGGGTAATATTTTCTAAGCGAACATTTGCCATTTTTTGACTGTAATTGGTAATTGATAATTAGTGCTTTTTACCTTCAGTCTTCAGCTTTCAGAAAACTGTTCTAATTCTAAAACTGTGCGGTCTAATTCTTCCACTATAGGCGTTAACTCAGCTTTGCGGAATGCTTCTACTAAAGAACGATAATACCAGAGAGAACCCTCTTTGCCGCCTTTGAAGCGTTCCCAAACAGTATCTCCTAATTGACGGGAATCTTTCAGGATCGATCGAGCATTATAAAGTTTATCAGCAGCCGAGACTAATCTGACTGAGGCAGAAGCTGTAGAAATGCGATCGATATAAGCTTGTTTTCGCTGTCCCCAAGGGGGTTTCGGCGTCTCGTCACTGTCGGTACAGCCGTCTACAATCGCTGTTACCGAAAGCATCCAGGATACCCGCCACGTGATTCATCCGTCCAGAAATAAAAAACCTGTATCTGATGAAACTTGCCGAACGTATTTATCTCGCGCAAGTCAATTCTTCAATCTAAAATCTAAAATCTAAAATCTAAAATCGATTGACGGTATCCCCAAAGCGGCGGCGGATGGCTTCGCGGGTGGTGGGGCCGCCTCGATCTTCGATCGCCGGAGTGAAGCAAAGCTGCGATCGCCTCATCTTCATTTGCCCCATATTCTAAAGCTATACTAGCAGTGCCCAACAAATGGGCAATGTAGGGAACGCCGGAACCTTTGCGAACTTGGGTAGCGTGCAATTCGGCCCCATAGGTGAGGGCTTCAGAAAAACGGTTTGAGAGAATCATGAAAGTCACCTTTCTGAATTGCTATGATATATAAATTGTCGGGCTAAGTTGAAAAGACAAAATCTACCAAGTTCAATCATGTCATCGAATGCGATCGAGAGCGATCGCTTGTAAAATTATAATCGTTAAAGAGATGTTTATAGCATGACAGCTACTATAATTATACCAAACAGTGGCGACCAAAACTCAGACCAAGAACTACCGCAAAAATTAGAAAATGTAGCAGAAATTCCGCCACAATCTGAGACTAAAAAAGTCATATCTCTCGAAAAGTTTTTAGTCAAGCCTCCTGATAGAATGGAATGGGTTGACGGCAACTTAGTTGAGAAAACAGGAATGACATTCAAGCACGGTCTCGCTCAAGCTAAATTATCTACATCCTGGAGAAATTACAAACATTCCAGCGGACAGGGAGGAGAAGTTGTTACAGAAGTCCTTTGCCGCACTAGCAAACAGGGTCGCCGTCCCGATGTTGCTTACATTACTCCTGAACTGCTGCCACAATCAGGCAATTTTACAGCCTTTTCCCAAAGTTTTCCTTTGATAGCGGAAGTTGCTTCTCCCGAAGATAGTGGCGAAGAGTTATTTGCCAAAGCTCAGGAATATTTGGAATCGGGATGTTTAGAAGTTTGGTTGCTGTTTCCTGAAGCTAGATTAATATTTGTCAATGCAGGGCAACGCTGGCGGTTGTTTAATGCCGATGAAGTTGTTAACACTCAAAGTGTGCTTGCAGGTTTTAGCGTAGCTGTGAGTGAATTGTTGGCTTGAGGAATTTGTTCAAACAAAATTATCAAAGATTCTGCAGTATTGATATAGTAGTACGCGGTGCAAAAAACGGTAAGCCATGACAGCCACAAATCTCGTCAATAAATTTGAGTACAAACCCCTATACAAACCAAATCAATTAATTTGCGGAACGGGGCAAACAGCCATTGTCAGCGGCTGGACAGTAAAAAGTGCGATCCTTTCCAAGGGCAGCGCTAACGGCAAAAAATTACAACCCAATGAATTTGCTGTCATCGGACAACTATACTCTCCTACTCGCGGCATCAACTTCTTAATTAGAAACTTGCTGTGCAATCCCCACGTCCGCTTTTTAGTAATTCTCAACGCTACCAAAGAAGACCGCAACTCCGGTGCCGCAGCGTGCCTAATCGACTTTTTTCGTAACGGCTTTGAAGCAGGCAAAAGCGATACAGGTAGAGATTGCTGGCTAATTAAATCTTCAATATTTGGCTACATTGATATTGAAATAGCAGCAGAAGCCTTAGAACTATTGCGTCATTCAATAGAATGGAAAGAAGCAAAAAACATAGCAGAAACAGTGACTTTTGTCAAGTGTTTTTCTGAAAAAGAATCTGTTGAACCCTGGGGAGAACCCGTAACTTTTCCGCTAGTCGAAATCGTCCCCACCGTACTCCCCGGCCAGAAATACGGACACAGAATCGAAGGCAAAACTATCGCCGAAACATGGGTAAAAATCATTCACCGAATTAAGACCACCGGCACCTTGCGGCCGACTGGTTACGACGGACAGTGGCAAGAATTAATCGACTTAATGGCAGTGATTACAGATGAACCTGCGGAGTTCTATTTTCCCGAACCGAATTACTTACCAATCGACCGCGATTTCCTCGAACAGTACAAACCGCAAATGCTGGAAGATGCCCCGTATAACGAAGGCATTAAATATACCTACGCACAGCGGATGCGGTCGTGGTTTGGACGAGATCAAATTGAAGAAGTTATTACCAAACTAATTAAGGAAATTGACGCGGCAAGTGCTGTAATTAGTCTGTGGGATGCAGGCGGAAATGTTAACAGAAGGGCTGACGGTTCCTCAGACCACCAGCACAGCGGCAGCCCTTGTTTAAATCACATTTGGGTGCGAGTTGTAGACGGTGAAATATCGCTAACCGCAACTCTCCGCAGTAACGATATGTTTGCGGCTTGGCCGGCTAATGCCATGGGTTTGCGGGCTTTGCAGCAGCACATTCGAGATGAAATTGCGAGGCGTTCCGATTATAATTTGACGATGGGCCCGTTGGTAACGCTGAGTCAATCGGCTCACTTGTATGACGATACCTTTGAAAATGCCGATCGACTAATTCAAACCCAATATGCTAAAATCTGCGAAGATCGAGACTTTTTCGATGCAGCAGGCAATTTTTTAGTTGAAGTAGCCGACAATCAAATAGTTGTCACGCAAACCACCCCCGGCAGTGGCGAAGTTGTCACCTGTTATTCTGGAAAAAACCCTCTCAAGTTAGTGCGAGAAATTTGTGCAGCTTCCCCGGCTATCAAAGGCGAGCATATTGGTTATTTGGGAATAGAATTGCAAAAGGCGGCCGAGTGTCTGAAAACCAGCAACCAATACATTCAGGATAGAAAATGAATCTAGAAGAAGAAAGACCGAATTGGGACGAATACTTCTTAATGTTAGCAAAATTGGCCGCTACTCGATCGACTTGTTTGGCTTTTCCTGTAGGCGCAGTGATAACTAAAAACAGGCAAGTTTTAGCAACGGGTTACAACGGTTCGCCGTCTGGTTCGGCACACTGTACTACTCAAGGCTTCTGCTATCCCGGTTTGAGTAGTTGCGACGCCAGTAAAACTTTGCCCTCAAGGGCGGTTCACGCGGAAGCAAATGCGATCGCCAAAGCTGCTAAACACGGTATATCTACTGCTGGGGCAAGTATTTACGTCACTTTAGAACCCTGCATCTATTGTTTGAAATTAGTCATTGCGGCGGGCATTAGAGAAGTGTTTTACGAAACGAGTTTTAACAGCGGAGAAAAAGCTGCTTTGAGAGATACTTTTATCAGTGAAGGTATTGTTGAGTTAAAACAAATTCAGCTATCTGAAGATACAGCAAAAAAGGCGGCTTTGTTTTTGTTGCATCCTACATCTGTTGCCAAAAAATTAGTATAGGATCAATCCTTCCCGTGGTTGTCGCAGCCACAGGAAATAACTGTGCTGTGTCCCTATAAATGATATTTATTTGCTGGCAATTTGTAGGGATACGGCAGTGCCGTATCCTAAATCCCGTGTGATACACAGGATATTATTTCCGGTCCCTAATACGGTAGGGGCGGGTTCACCAAAAATATCTGCCAATAATTGACAATCTCAAAAACCCGCCCTTTTAATCGCTCGATCAGACAGGATATGATATTTATTTTACCCTTTGCAAAGACACAGCACTGCCGTGTCTTTACAACAAATAGAGATGGCAATTAACCAAAAAACGGCCTGACAAATTATGAATACGGTGTAGTTCAATCAATCAAACTCATTCACCACTTGCAAATAGTCGATCGCCGCATCTATCCTCGAAGAATACTTAAAAGCAAACTGATCGAACCAATATCCCTCATCGGAATTCTTATCCAACTTTTTCAGCCAAACCTGAGCTTGCCTAACTTTCTGTCTGTGCGTTTGTACCTCCAACTGCGGCACCGCGACTTTTTCTGCTGGCTGCGGTTCCAGTGAAGCTACTTCCTGAGCTTGATTTTGTGCTTCGTGCTCAGCCTTAAGCGGTTGCTGTGAAGCCACTTCTTGAGCTTTATTTTGCGCTTCGTACTCAGCCTTAATTTGAGCTAAATCCTTGTCCAAAGGACTAGCATACAAATTTATATCTGATGTTTTAAATGTTGGATTTGCCGGCGCTTGTGCTTGCACCGGCGCCTGAGTTTTCAACTCAGCATTTTTTTGAGATGCTTGATACTCTGCCTTAAGTTCACCTAACAGGCGTTCGATAGATTCCATAACTTAAACCCCCTAAAAAATGCTGCTGGGCTAACTAGCCCAAATATAATCGCGTGAACTTCGCCCGCCTCCTCAATCAGTTATTGCATTCAGCAATACCTCTGTCAGGGTCATTCCTTCAATATCATCCATCGTGACAGTATCAACGATATCAAATTTAGCCCCGGCGCTTTGCAGTTCGTCATCCAATATTTTGAGAAACTTAGTAGCTTCCGGCGCATTTCCTACTTGAATGAAAGAAATCGCCAACTCTTCATCTCGATCGAGCTTCCGGGAAGCCTCTATAATCGTTTTCATCACTTCTTTGCGATCGTCCGGTTCGCCGTCCGTCACTACTAATATTGTTTCCCCATTTTGCTTAGTCTTACCGGATGCTTTGCGCTGAAAATAACTGTTCAAGGCGTCTTGCAGAACAGCCGCTAAATTCGTAGTTCCCGAAGGTTCGTTTTCTTGGAAAATTTGCACGACTTTAGCTGATGTTACGTTGTCGTAGCGCTTGAAGCGACCGGAAAACACATAAACTGTTATGCCATCAGGATCGAGTTCTTCGCATTTATTCGCCAATGCGATCGTCGATTCTTGCATGAGCGCCCACCGACTTTTACCGCCCATCTGGTCTTTTGTGTACATACTGCCGCTTTTGTCAATAATGATGGTATAATCGCGGTTCTGAAGCATAAGATTTTTCCTGTTAATTAAGTTCCAAAAATATCAAAACCAGCGAGCAGAAGCTGTTGAGCTTTAGTTGCTCGCTGCGTTTTTTAGTTGATTTGCGATCGCAAATACCGGAATTTAAGCTGCAACTAAAGCATCTTTAAGTGGCTTCCAGCTAAAAGCTCGATCGCCCCCCATCTCAACTGCTATTTTAACTCGCGGTTCTAACGTCGGCAAAACAGTCAAATACTCAATCTCCTGACTCGACAAAATCTGCCCTTCAATAATCCACAGCACCAGTCCTTTTGCTTTAGGTGGCAAATTGTCTAATTGAGTTTTCAACATCGGCGGCACGTAGTACGTATAACCCACAGCCCCTTCATTGCCAGTAGTTTTCTTGCCCAAATGCGGTGGCCGCACGCCGTGAACCCCCGTTAAATACATCGCCAAATCACCCAAACCCCGCGCCGAAATCGTGTACGCACCGTAGCCCGCAGCCCTCAGCCTGCGGAGGTAGCGCCCCTCAAATCCTCCTTCTAAAGGAACGTACAGGGCCAGCGACCCCGACTTTTCCAAATCCCGAATCAGATCAGATCCTGTCGTAATCAGTCCCATAAATTGTGTTTCCTGCTGTATCAAAATTTGGTCGATCGCTGCTTGCGAGCTGGAAATATTATAAATCCTAAAGTTGAGGCGAAAAATTCTCATCGCGGCCTTGACAAACGGCAAACACTTCATGTACTATTGTGAATTGTCGCCGTAAAGGATACTGAGTGGTTTGCTGCTCAAGTCCTGGCGCAAACAAGCAAGACCGAGACAAAACTCGGAGATAAAGCCGGTAAAAAGCCGCGAATCTCAACCCTTGCAAGACTTCCACAAGCTCGCTCCCAAATTTAAAACTCAAATTTTAAACACCGAGGAAGGCTGTTGGTTGATAACAGTTAATTGCAGGAACACTGAAATAAATGTTTCTGCACAAGAGCAAGCGGATTGACGTAAATTTCGCAATCCGAAACCTCTTGCGTAAATAAAAGGAAGAAAATCCGTGTCTGTAGGCATTCTTGGCACTAAACTAGGCATGACTCAAGTGTTTGACGACCAAGGGAGAGCCATCCCCGTCACCGTCATACAAGCAGGGCCTTGTACAGTAACTCAAATCAAAACCAAACAAACTGACGGCTACGGTGCCGTTCAAGTTGGATACAACGAAGTCAAACCAAAGGCTCTCAACAAGCCAGAACTAGGACACCTTGCCAAGTCGGGGGCGAATCCATTGCGCCACTTGCAGGAATACCGCTTGGAAGACACCAGTTCCTTTGAATTAGGTCAACAACTAAAAGCAGATACCTTTACACCGGGACAAATAGTAGATGTCATCGGTACAAGCATCGGTAAAGGTTTTGCAGGTTTTCAAAAGCGCCACAACTTTAAACGAGGCCCCATGTCTCACGGTTCCAAGAACCACCGCGAGCCTGGATCGATCGGACCTGGAACTACTCCCGGTCGCGTTTATCCTGGGAAAAGAATGGCAGGACGTATGGGCAACGTTCAAGTCACCGTCCGCAAACTAACAATTGTCCGGGTGGATACAGAGCAGAATTTGCTGCTAATTAAGGGAGCAGTTCCCGGCAAAGCTGGCGCCTTAGTCAATGTTGTGCCTGAGAAAAAAGTAGGACGTTAGTCAGTAGTCATTAGTCAGTAGTCAGCAGTCAGTAGATAGTGGTTGGTCGTTAGTAGCAAGCAATAACTAAGAACTAAAAGCTGAAAACTAAGAACCCAAAACTAAGACCTGAAAACAGACAACAGACGACAGACAACAGACAACAGACAACTAACAACAGACAACTAACAACAGACAAAGGACAAAAGATATGGTTAATTGTGTAGTGCGAAATTGGCAAGGCGAAGAAGTTGGAGAAACAACTTTAGAACTGCGCGTAGCCAAAGAAGAAAATGCGTCTCACATCGTTCACAGAGCATTGACGAGGCAACTAAATAATGCCCGTCAAGGAAATGCTTGCACCAAAACTCGATCGGAAGTCAGAGGCGGTGGCCGCAAACCCTGGCGTCAAAAAGGCACGGGTCGAGCCAGAGCAGGTTCTATCCGTTCTCCGCTGTGGCGGGGCGGCGGTGTCATCTTCGGGCCAAAACCGAGAGACTTTGAAGTCAAAATGAACAAAAAGGAACGCCGTCTCGCTTTGCGGACAGCATTCCAAAGTCGCACCGAAGACATCATTGTGGTTGAAGAATTTGCAGAGCAATTTCCGAGACCGAAAAGCAAAGAATTGCTGAGTGCGATCGCCCGCTGGGGCATCGAACCCGATACAAAAGTTCTGTTAATCTTGCCAGAACCGCAACCAAACGTCTACTTATCCGGACGCAACATCGAATTAGTAAACGTCATCTTGGCAACCTCCCTGAATGTTTACGACGTTCTCGCGGCTGACAAAATTATCGTCACATCTACAGCCATAGCTAAAATTCAGGAGATTTACGGTGAGTAAAATCGACCCCCGCGACTACGCAGATTTGATCCAGCGTCCGATTCTCACCGAGAAAGCTACCCGAATGATGGAATTAAATCAATTCACATTCGACGTAGCTCCCAAAGCGACGAAGCCTCAAATCAAAGCTGCAATCGAAGAACTATTTAAGGTCAAAGTCATCGGCGTCAACACCCAAAACCCGCCGCGCAAAAAGCGTCGAGTTGGCAAATTCGTCGGCTTTAAACCTTGTTACAAGCGAGCAACCGTAACTCTGACCGACGGAGACTCGATCCGCAAACTCCTATTCCCAGAAGTCTAGACGATTTTGGATTTTAGATTTTAGATTTTAGATTTTAAATTGCGGTTAACTGGTGGAAATTCTCGAACCAGAAAACTCGTAAGTTAACCAAATATCGCCAATCTTCAACCTAAAATCTAAAATCGATAAACGTCAAATCCAAAATCCAAAATCCAAAATCTAAAATAGATCGATTATGGGCATCCGTTCTTACCGACCTTATACCTCCAGCACCCGAGAACAAACCGTCTCGGACTTTGCTGAAATTACCAGATCAGAGCCAGAAAAGTCTCTAACCAGCAACAAGCACACCAAACAAGGCCGCAACAACCGAGGCGTCATCACCTGTCGCCACCGGGGAGGCGGTCACAAACGGCTGTATAGAGACATTGACTTCCGCCGCGACAAACACAGCATTCCCGCTACCGTCAAGGCGATCGAATATGACCCCAATCGCAACGCCCGCATCGCCCTCCTGTTCTACAAAGACGGCGAAAAACGGTACATCCTGCACCCGCTCAACTTAAACGTCGGTACAGTAATTGTCTCAGGCCCAGACGCGCCGATCGAAATCGGTAACGCCCTCCCCCTGAAGAACATTCCCCTCGGTACAAGCATCCACAACGTCGAGCTAGTACCCGGAAAAGGCGGACAAATCGTTCGCTCCGCCGGCTCCAGCGCTCAGCTAATGGCAAAAGAAGGTAGCTACGTCACCCTCAAACTGCCATCCGGCGAACAGCGCAAAGTCCGCGCCGACTGCTACGCCACCATCGGTCAAGTCGGCAACACCGACGCCAGAAACATCAGCCTCGGCAAAGCAGGCCGCACCCGCTGGAAAGGTCGCAGACCCACCGTTCGCGGTAGCGTCATGAACCCGGTAGACCACCCGCACGGCGGTGGCGAAGGCAGAGCTCCCATCGGACGTCCGGGGCCTGTCACTCCTTGGGGTAAACCAGCATTGGGTGCAAAAACTCGACGCAAAAACAAGCGCAGCGACGCTTTAATAGTCCGGCGCCGCCGCAAAGCTTCCAAACGCGGCAAGGGCGGCAGACAAAGCTAGTCATCAGTCAGCAGTCTTCAGTGCTTAGTTATTAACTGCTAACTAATGACTGAGGACTGATGACCAATGACTGCTGAAAGCTGACTAATGACTCCTGAATTACTAAAAAAATCATGTCTCGATCGCTAAAAAAAGGCCCCTTTGTCGCAGATCATCTGATGACAAAAATCGAAAAACTCAACGCCGCCGGCCAAAAACAAGTAATTAAAACTTGGTCGCGCTCTTCCACAATCCTGCCCCAAATGGTAGGTCACACGATCGCCGTTCACAACGGCAGACAGCACGTACCCGTCTACCTCACCGACCAAATGGTAGGTCACAAACTCGGAGAATTTTCCCCCACTCGCACCTTTAGAGGTCACGCGAAAAGTGGTGATAAAAAGGCAAAAAGATAGCCGAATTAGGTGACAGGTAATAGGTAATCGGACAAACTTTTTCCCAATTACCAATTACCTTTTTCCCAATTACCAATTACCAATTACCCAAATCGAAATGGTTATAGATACCACATCCGAAATTAAGGCGATCGCCCGTTACATCCGGACATCCCCCTTCAAAGTGCGCCGAGTCCTCGACCAAATTCGCGGCAAAAGCTACCAAGAAGCGCTGATTTTACTCGAATTCATGCCCTACCGCGCCTGCGAACCAATCGTCAAAGTTTTGCGATCGGCAGTAGCAAACGCCGAACACAACGCAGGATTGGATAAATCCAAGCTAGTAGTGTCTCAAGCTTACGCAGACCAAGGCCCAGTCCTCAAACGCTTTAGACCCCGCGCTCAAGGTCGCGCCTACCAAATCCGCAAGCCAACCTGTCACATTACCGTAGTAGTAGCTCCGCTCGTAGAAAACTAAACCAGGGAAAAACGTAAGAGGTAATAAACAGCTTAAAGTTGAAAAAAATGGGTAATCACCAATTACCAATTACCAATTACCAATTACCAATTACCAATTAACTCATCAACTATTATGGGCCAAAAAATACATCCAATTGGTTTTCGCCTCGGCATTACCCAAGAGCACCGCTCTCGCTGGTTTGCCGATCCCAAAAACTATCCAGAACTCTTGCAAGAAGACTATAAAATTCGCAAGTACGTTCGTAAAACCCTCAGCAATGCCGGTATTTCATCGGTCAAAATTGAGCGGAAAGCCGATCAAATCGACCTAGAAGTGTTCACAGCCAGACCAGGCGTTGTCGTAGGCCGCGGCGGAGCAGGCATCGAAACCTTGCGCGTCGGTTTGCAGCAGCAACTCGGTAGCAACCGCCAAATCCGCATCAACGTCGTCGAAGTTCAGCGAGTAGATGCCGATGCCACATTGATCGCAGAATACATCGCTCAGCAACTAGAACGGCGCGTATCCTTCCGCCGAGTAGTCCGCCAAGCAATCACCCGCGCCCAAAAAGTCGGCATCCAAGGCATCAAAATTCAAGTCAGCGGACGCCTCAACGGTGCAGAAATTGCCCGTACCGAATGGACGCGCGAAGGAAGAGTCCCCTTGCACACGCTGCGGGCCGACATCGACTACTCTTACTGCACTGCTCAAACCATCTACGGTATTCTGGGCATTAAAGTTTGGGTTTTCAAAGGTGAAATTATTCCCGGACAGGAACAAGAGGCAGCACCAAATGCCGCAGTGCCCCGTACCAAACAAAAGCGCCGCCGCCAGAACTTTGAAGATCGATCGAACGAAGGCTAGCTAATTGTTAACTGTTAGTTGTCACTTGTTAATTGTCAGTTGTTCCAAACCAATTAGCAATTAGCAATCACCAATTACCAATTACCAATTACCAATTACCCAACTCCCTTTCGCCATGTTAAGCCCTAAAAGAACCAAATTCCGCAAACAACAGCGCGGGCGAATGAGCGGTGTTGCCACCCGCGGCAACACAGTTAGCTTTGGCGACTTCGCGCTCCAAGCCGTCGAACCCGCCTGGATCACTTCCCGCCAAATAGAAGCCGGACGGCGCGCCATGACCCGCTATATCCGTCGGGGTGGCAAAATCTGGATTCGCATTTTTCCCGACAAACCAGTCACCCAGCGCGCAGCAGAAACCCGGATGGGTTCTGGTAAAGGCTCACCAGAGTTTTGGGTTGCCGTGGTCAAACCGGGCCGGGTAATGTTTGAAATTGGCGGCGTAAGTGAAGAAACTGCCCGCGAAGCAATGCGTTTGGCATCTTTCAAATTACCAATTAAAACCAAGTTCATCACTCGCGAAGAAGACCAGTCATAGCGAAGAGCGAAGGTAGAATTAGGTCTGTATTAATCAGCATTTTAAACGGCTACAGCATTTTAAAATCTGGCTTTCATAACTTTTCTTTCCTTCGACCTTCAGCCAAGCGAGACAATTCTGTCTTCTGTCATACCGCTCGCTAACGATAAAGCACACAATTATGTCTTTGACCAAGATTAAAGAAGCTAGAGAATTAAGCGATGCTGCAGTAGCAGAGCAAATTTTAGCCGTCAAGCGCCAACTAATGGAATTGCGGCTCCAGCAAGCTACCGGCCGCATGGAAAAGCCTCACCTGTTCAAGCACGCCAAACACCGGCTAGCTCAATTGATGACAGTTGAACGCGAGCGCCAAATCCTTGCTGAGAAAGAAGCTGCAGCAAAATCAGCCCCAGCTAAAGAAACAGCAGATTCTGCTCCCAGCCCAGAAGTCAGCCCAGAGTGAGCAGCAGCCTAGCCTCGGCTCGCACAGTAGCTAAAAACAAGTCAATTGCACAACAAAAATAGGTAGCTATGGCAATTAAAGAACGAGTTGGCGTAGTAGTCAGCGACAAGATGGATAAAACCGTCGTGGTAGCAATCGAAAACCGCTCCTCCCACACCAAATACGGCAAAATCGTAGTCCGCACCAAGCGGTACAAAGCTCACGACGAAGAAAATCAGTGCAAATCCGGCGATCGCGTCCGCATCACTGAAACTCGCCCACTGAGCAAAACCAAACGTTGGACGGTTGCTGAGATTTTTGGGACAAAAAACGGCTAAGAGTTAATTGCGATCTCGCGCTCGCCCGATCGGTACTTGATTAATCAATTAGCCGTCAACAGTCAACAGTTAACAGTCAACAGTTAACAGTCAACAGTTAACAGTCAACAATCACCATGATTCAACCCCAGACATACCTCAATGTCGCCGACAATAGCGGAGCCCGCAAACTGATGTGCATCCGCGTATTGGGAGGCGGCAACCGTCGCTACGGCGGAGTCGGCGATGTCATCATTGCCGTCGTCAAAGACGCCATCCCCAATATGGCCGTCAAAAAATCAGATGTCGTTCGGGCTGTCATTGTCAGAACCCGCAAAGGTTTGCGCCGCGACAGTGGCATGAGCATTCGTTTTGACGATAACGCCGCCGTTATTATCAACGTAGACGGCAACCCCAAAGGCACTCGCGTCTTCGGCCCCGTCGCCCGCGAACTGCGCGACAAAAACTTTACTAAAATCGTTTCCTTAGCCCCGGAGGTACTTTAAAATGTACGGAAAAAAGGGTAAACCAACTAGCGAGCCGCAGCGCTACAGAATGCACGTCAAAGCAGGCGACACCGTGCAAATAATTACTGGCAAAGAGAAAGGAAAAGTCGGAGAAATCTTAAAGACATATCCTAAAGTCAGCAAAGTAATTGTTAAAGGTGTAAACATCAGAACAAAGCACGTCAAGCCCCAGCAAGAGGGAGAGTCCGGGAAAATACTCACGTTTGAGGCTCCCATTCACAGCTCCAATGTCATGCACTATTCCGAAAAAGAAAAAATAGCTAGCCGCGTTTGCTATACATTTAGCGAAGACGGTCGGAAACTGCGACAGCTCAAAAAAACTGGAGAAATCATCGATAATTAGTCATTAGTCTTTAGTCATTAGTCATTAGACAAATGCTTTCCTGACAACAGTCAACGGACAACAGTCAACGGACAACTGACAACAGTCAACTGACAACTAATAATTCCCTGACCAAGCCCAGGGACAGTTAACGAAACACAAAAACTATGCCGGACAAACTCAAAGTTCTTTATCAAGGAAAAATCGTTCCCACACTGATGGATCAGTTTAAATATACTAATATCCATCAGGTTCCTAAACTCGTCAAAGTCACAGTGAACCGCGGTTTGGGAGAAGCATCTCAAAACGCTAAGGCACTGGATTCGTCGATCAACGAAATTGGCATCATCACCGGTCAAAAACCAGTGGTGACGCGGGCGAAAAAAGCGATCGCAGGCTTCAAAATCCGCAAAGGAGTACCCGTCGGCGTTATGGTGACGCTGCGCGGCGATCGGATGTACGATTTTCTCGATCGGCTGATCAACCTCGCACTTCCCCGCATCCGCGACTTCCGCGGCATCAGCCCCAAAAGCTTCGACGGGCGCGGCAACTACAGCTTGGGTCTGAGAGAACAGCTAATTTTTCCAGAAATAGAATATGACCGCATCGATCAAATTCGAGGCATGGACATTTCAATTATCACCACAGCAAACACCGACGAAGAAGGACGCGCCTTGCTTAAAGAAATGGGAATGCCGTTCCGGGACAACTAAGCACTAGAGTAAGAAGCAAAAGATGGCAGCTAACGATACCATAGCAGATATGTTGACGCGCATTCGCAATTCTTGCATGGCGCGCCACCAAACAACGCAAATTCCAGCTACAAAAATGACCCGCAGCATCGCCCAAGTCCTCAAAAGTGAAGGCTTCATCGGCGAATTTGAAGAAGCAGAAGCAGAAGGGGTCAAGCGACATTTAGTGCTTTCTCTAAAGTACAAAGGTAAAACTCGCAAGCCCATTATCACGGCACTTAAGCGAGTCAGCAAACCAGGACTGCGCGTTTACTCGAACCGTAAAGAATTGCCCAGAGTATTAGGCGGAATTGGCATTGCCATTATTTCCACCTCCAGCGGCATTATGACGGATAGAGAAGCTCGACGCCAAGGTTTGGGCGGTGAAGTGCTTTGTTATGTTTGGTAGTCATTAGTCATTAGTCATTAGTCACTGGTCGTTGGCAACAGACTCAAAAATCAATCACTAAGGACTAATAACTAAGCACTAATAATCAAGGACTAATAACTAAAAACAAAGGACCAAAAAACTATGTCGCGAATTGGCAAGCGTCCGATTAGCATCCCCACGAAAGTCACCGTCACCCTAGACGGTCAAAAAGTAGCCGTCAAAGGCCCTAAAGGTGAACTTTCCCGAGTTATCCCAGCCGAAATCCTCATGGGAATTGAAGGCGAGACTTTACTCGTTACCCGCCGAGACGAATCTCGCGTCGCCAGACAACTGCACGGCTTGTGCCGCACCCTCGTCGCCAACATGGTCGAAGGTGTATCAGAAGGTTTTCAGCGGCGTCTCGAAATTATCGGCACAGGTTATCGGGCACAGGTTCAAGGACGGAACCTGATTTTAAACGTCGGTTACAGCAAACCCGTTGAAATGCCCCCTCCAGAAGGCATCACAATGGCAGTTGAAGGCAACACCAACGTCATTGTCTCCGGCATTGACAAAGAACTCGTAGGCAATACAGCAGCCCGCATCCGCGCGGTGCGTCCGCCCGAAGTCTACAAGGGCAAAGGCATTCGCTACAGCGGCGAAGTTGTCCGGCGCAAAGCTGGTAAAACAGGCAAAACAGGTAAGAAGTAACAATGAAGCTTACTCGCAAAGAATCAGTCCAGCGCAGACACCGCCGTGTTCGGCGCAAGGTGTTCGGCACCGCCGAACGTCCCAGACTAGCGGTATTTCGCTCAGATCAGCACATCTACGCTCAAGTCATCGACGACACCGCCCAGCACACTTTGGCCTCCGCGTCAACCCTCGATCCCGAATTGAAGTCAACTCTCAGTTCTGGCGGCAACTGTTCCGCGAGCGTGCAAGTCGGTCAGTTGATTGCCAAACGCTGTTCCAGCGCTGGCATAGTCAAAGTCGTATTCGATCGCGGGGGCAACCTCTATCACGGTCGTGTCAAAGCCCTCGCAGAAGCAGCTCGCGAAGCGGGGTTAGACTTTTAGGAAGAAGGAAGAAGGAAGAAGGAAGAAGGAAGAAGGAAAAAAGAATATACAACAAAATTCTTAATTCCTAATTGTTAATTTCTCATTTCCAACTACCAGTTACTAATCCCCAATTCCCAAAGAACAAAACTATGGCAGAACAAAAAGAACAGCGCAACAAGAAAAAAAGCAGCAGCAACAACAAAGGGCGCGAAAAAGAATCCGAATGGCAAGAACGGGTTGTTCAGATTCGGCGCGTTACCAAAGTAGTCAAAGGTGGTAAAAAACTCAGCTTCCGCGCCATAGTCATTATCGGCAACGAACGCGGTCAAGTAGGAGTAGGAGTCGGCAAAGCTAGCGACGTAATCGGTGCCGTTAAAAAAGGCGTCGCTGACGGCAAAAAGCACCTAATTGAAGTCCCCCTCACCAAATCTAACTCCATCCCTCACCCCATCAACGGTGACGGTGGCGGAGCTAAAGTGATGATGCGGCCGGCCGCTCCAGGAACCGGGGTAATTGCAGGGGGAGCAGTGCGAACTGTTCTCGAACTAGCAGGAGTCCGCAACATCTTAGCCAAACAGCTAGGTTCTGGAAATCCCTTAAACAACGCCCGAGCCGCAGTCAATGCCCTCTCCACCCTCCGCACCTTGTCCGAAGTTGCTCAAGAGCGCGGAATTCCAGTAGAAAATCTCTACGGTTAGGGCACGCGAGAATGGGAAACTGTAAGTTTTGAGTGTTAAGTGCTTGCGGTGAAAATAAAAAAATCCGCAACTCAAAACTCACGCACTCAAAACTACTGCGTACCCCCTCTCTAAATACCAATTACCAATTACCAATTACTAAAACTATGAGATTGCAAGACGCCCGACCCAAAGCAGGCTCCCAAAAGCGCCCCCGACGCTTGGGCAGAGGTATTTCTGCCGGTCAAGGCGCGAGCTCCGGCAAAGGGATGCGCGGTCAAAAATCTAGAGCCGGTAGCGGCACTAGACCCGGTTTTGAAGGAGGTCAAAATCCTCTCTACCGCCGTCTCCCCAAGTTGAAAAGCTTCCCTCTAGTGAACCGGAAAGAGTACACTACCATTAATGTAAGTAAATTAGCATCGCTGCCAGCAAACACCGAAGTTACTCTCACCTCTCTGATCCAAGCAAAAATTGTCACCACAGACGACGGGCCGCTGAAAATCTTAGGAGATGGCGAACTGAATGTACCTTTGCAAGTGCGCGCCTCGGCTTTTACCGCAGGTGCTCGCACCAAAATTGAAGCTGCAGGCGGAAGTTGCGAATTAGTTGCGTGAAGATTTGAGGTTTGAGAGTCTGTCCAAATCTCAAATCCTCAAGCTTGCTATCAGAAAATGATTTAGTCGAAAATCCCAAATCTAAAATCCAAAATCGTAACTATGGACGTTAGTAGAGAGAAAGCGCCAACTGCACAAGAGACGTTCATGCAGATGGCTCAAGCTGCTGGTTTGCGAGGCCGCATCCTCGTAACCGTTGGCTTACTGATTTTAGTACGCCTGGGTGTCCACTTGCCAGTCCCCGGCATCGATCGAGTCGCCTTTGCCCAAAACGTCCAAAATAGCCCTTTAATTGGCTTTCTGGATTTGTTCTCAGGAGGCGGCTTGTCTGCTTTGGGGATTTTCGCGTTGGGGATTTTGCCCTACATTAATGCTTCAATTATTGTGCAACTTCTAACTGCGGCTCTGCCAAGCTTAGAAGACTTGCAAAAAAATGAAGGGGAAGCGGGGCGGCGCAAGATTTCTCAAATTACTCGCTACGTTTCATTGGGCTGGGCAATTCTGCAAAGTATTGGCATTGCGATTTGGGTCAGCCCTTTTGCTCAATCTCCAGCGCCTTTATTCATAGCAGAAACTGCTTTGGCTCTGACAGCCGGCTCAATGTTTGTGATGTGGATATCGGAAGTGGTGACGGAACGAGGTATCGGGAACGGAGCTTCGTTGTTGATTTTTATCAATATTGTGTCGGTATTGCCACGCTCTTTGGGACAAACTTTTGAATTGGCTCAAAGTGGGGACACGCAAGTTGTCGGCCGCGTAGTCGTTCTACTGCTGGTCTTTTTGGTGACGATTGTCGGGATTGTTTTTGTTCAGGAAGGTACTCGCCGCATTCCGATTATCTCTGCCCGGCGCCAAGTCGGCCGCAAAGTTTATCGGGAGAGCCGGAGTTATCTGCCCCTGCGCTTGAATCAAGGCGGAGTGATGCCGATTATTTTTGCATCTTCGGTGTTGATTGTGCCTTCTTTCCTCGCTCAGTCTCTCAATAACCCGTTTTTGGTTCAAGTTGCTAATGTTTTGAGTCCGAACGGCCCAGCCCCTTGGGCTTACGCGCTGTTTTATCTGACTTTGATTCTATTCTTCAGCTATTTCTACGCTTCGTTGATTGTCAACCCCGTAGATATGTCTCAGAACTTGAAAAAAATGGGCGCTAGCATTCCGGGAATTCGTCCGGGTCAGAAAACGAGTGATTATGTGGAGAAGGTTTTGAACCGTTTGACTTTCTTGGGAGCGATTTTTCTCGGTCTGGTGGCCATTGTACCAACTGCTGTAGAAAGCGCGATCGGAGTGCAAACTTTTAGAGGTTTTGGCGCAACTTCCCTACTGATTCTAGTAGGTGTCGCGATCGAAACTGCTAAGCAAATTCAAACTTACGTCATCTCCCAGAGATATGAAGGAATGGTGAAGTAATCGTAATGCAATTTATTTTCATGGGGCCTCCAGGGGCGGGAAAGGGAACTCAGGCTCAGATATTAGGCGCTCTCTGGAAAATACCCCACATTTCTACCGGCGAAATCCTGCGCGCCTGCGTGGTGGCGAAAACTGCCTTGGGTCTAAAGGCGCAAGCCTACATGGACAGGGGTGAGTTGGTTCCCGACCAATTGCTGATGGATATCGTGCAGGAACGCTTGAATGAACCGGACGCTAATGCGGGCTGGATTCTCGACGGCTTTCCCCGCACTGTTACCCAGGCAACTTTTTTAGACAAACTGCTGCACGAGCTTAGCGGTGCCGAGGGGAGTACATCGAACCCAAAGTGTGGTCTCAAAGCTGTTAATCTCGACGTTCCTGACGACATTTTGGTGTCTCGCCTGCTGTCGCGGGGCCGGCAGGATGACAATGAGGAGACGATCCGCCGTCGGTTGCAAGTTTATCGCGAGCAAACTGAGCCTTTGATTGATTTTTACAGCGGCCGTCAACAGTTAGTTGCGGTTGATGGCGATCAAGCAATGGAATTAGTCACCGCAGAACTGCAACAATCTCTCTCGATCGACTCTTGAACCCTCTCAATACAGCTTGTTACTCACAAGCTTTTGCTAAGATATGTTAACTAGGAGCTTTTTGTGCTATCAGGTTTTGTGAGGGTTGCTAGAGACCGGATTGAACTCGATACTAATTGCCACAACTTTACTCAAGTAAAGCTAAAACAAGCGGTTGGTTGAGTATTAAAGTCGATCGAGGCGCCCTAATTATTGCCCCCCGTTCCCGTTGGACTCCTACCAGTAAATAGGTTTTGAGGCTCACGCCGGGACACTCCTAGTTAATCAAATGTAGAGTTGAGGTAAATACCAAATTGTCTAAGCAAGATTTAATTGAAATGGAAGGGACAGTGACGGAATCCCTGCCCAATGCGATGTTTCGCGTTGACCTAGATAATGGGTTTAACGTGCTGGCTCACATTTCCGGCAAGATCCGCCGCAACTACATCAAAATTCTGCCTGGCGATCGCGTCAAAGTCGAATTGACTCCCTATGACTTGACCAAAGGCAGGATTACATATCGCCTTCGGAAAAAATAGGCTTAGATAAAACTTTCTAAAAACTAATTCTAAGTTTAATTTAGAGAGAATTTGGTAAAAAGCTTCAAATTTATGCTATAATGCTACGTTTGTAGTGTTGCCGAGAAGGGCGTCAACAACCTACCGGTGTATCGGGTTAAGTCATTGTTACACCGTAAAAACATCGCTCGCCACCACTCTGGCGCAGGCGAACTTTACCCAGCAATGGGAGTGGGTGCAAGCGGGCTCCTTCATGAAACAACCCGCACTTTATACAATTTAATCGAGGAGAGGTCTACACCTTGCCCAGCCTCTCCTCCCACCGCTCTACGGGCAGTCCCAGCGTGCCTGTTCTCCGCTAGAGCGGGGTTCTCCAGGCAGGAAGAAAGATGAAAGTTCGAGCATCTGTCAAAAAAATTTGTGAGAAATGTCGCGTCATCCGCCGTCGCGGTCGAGTGATGGTGATATGCACTAACCCGAAACACAAACAACGCCAAGGTTAGAAAAAAAGAAGATTGGGCACTGCACGCAGGTGCATCCTAATTGAACATTGTAGCCAAACAGGAAAACTAGGGAGAGAAAAAGTGTGGCACGGATTGCCGGGGTAGACCTTCCACGCGATAAGCGCGTCGAAATAGGTCTGACATACATTTACGGAATAGGCTTGTCGCGAGCCCAAAAAATTATCGCTGCAACAGGCGTAAATCCTGACACTCGCGTCAAGGATTTAACAGAGGCCGACGTGACAGCTCTGCGGGCTCATGTAGAAACAACATACCAAATCGAAGGAGACCTCCGGCGCTGGGAGTCAATGAACATCAAGCGCCTGATGGACATCGGAACTTATCGCGGTCGGCGTCACCGTTTGGGTCTGCCGGTGCGGGGACAACGAACCCGTACCAACGCCAGAACCCGTCGTGGCGTCCGCCGAACAGTTGCGGGCAAGAAAAAGGCACCTTCCAAGAAGTAACATCTTTTTGGGAAAAATACGCTGGGGGCTGCTGGCTCCTAGCGCTTCGGGACATTAGTTGAGAGAAACGTTAAAGAGACTAATATGGCGCGACCACAAACAGGCAAGAAATCTGGTGCAAAAAAGCAGAAACGGAATGTACCCAATGGGGTAGGCTACATCCAGTCTACCTTTAACAACACGATTGTAACTATTACCGACCTCAACGGCGAAGTGATATCCTGGGCATCTGCAGGTTCCAGCGGTTTTAAAGGAGCTAAAAAGGGAACTCCCTTTGCCGCTCAAACAGCAGCAGAAAGTGCTGCCCGCAGAGCCAACGACCAAGGAATGCGCCAAATAGAAGTAATGGTGAGCGGGCCTGGAGCAGGTAGAGAAACTGCAATCCGGGCGCTGCAAGGGGCGGGACTGGAAATCACCCTGATTAGAGATGTTACCCCAATTCCTCACAACGGCTGTCGCCCTCCCAAGCGGCGTAGAGTCTAAAACGATTTGAGATTTTAGATTTTAGATTTTGGATAATGGCTAACTGCTTAAAGTCAAAAACTAATGGTTCTAACTGTTGCCCCGTCCATCCAAAATCCGAAATCCGTTCAGGGGTATGCTCTGCAATCTAAAATCCAAAATCAAAAATCCAAAGTGGAAAAGGGAGGTCACTCCGTGGCGCAGTTTCAAATTGAATGTATAGAGTCTAACACTGACAAAGACCGCAGTCAGTACGGAAAATTTGTCCTGGAACCGCTCGATCGCGGTCAAGGAACAACTGTTGGGAATGCGCTTCGGCGAGTTCTGCTGTCAAACTTGGAAGGAACAGCAGTAACTTCAGTCCGAATCGCGGGCGTCAATCACGAGTTTGCCACGATCGAAGGGGTACGTGAGGATGTTCTAGAAATTCTCCTGAACATGAAAGAGGTCGTCCTCAAAACTCATTCTCAGCAGCCCCAAATCGGCAGGTTGCGGATTGAGGGGCCTGTCACAGTAACGGCCGATAGATTCGATTTGCCCTCTGAGGTGGAATTGATCGATCGTTCCCAGTACATTGCAACTCTCTCCCCAGGCTCAGTTCTGGAAATGGA
This sequence comes from Microcoleus sp. AT8-A3, assembly GCF_036705675.1. Lineage (NCBI taxonomy): Bacteria > Bacillati > Cyanobacteriota > Cyanophyceae > Oscillatoriales > Microcoleaceae > Microcoleus > Microcoleus sp. AT8-A3. The sequence goes on along the minus strand of NZ_JAUBVD010000037.1, from coordinate 17,388 downwards.
ATTCAGAATTGAAAAAGGCATCGGATACCGAGCAGTAGACCGCAGTCGCGATGATGGGTCGGCTTTGGATTTTCTCCAAATTGACGCCATCTTTATGCCGATTCGCAGAGTCAACTACAGCGTTGAAGATGCTAGGGTAGGCGGTACTGTCGAGAAAGACCGGCTGATTATGGAAATCTGGACTGATGGCAGCGTGACTCCTCAAGAAGCTTTGAGTCAATCTGCCAACATCCTGGTAGATTTATTTTCACCTCTCAAAGACATCACCCAAGATTCTCTCAAACCAGAGTATCCAGGTGAAGCCGATCCTACTAGCCAAATTCCGATCGAAGAATTGCAGTTGTCCGTCCGGGCTTACAACTGTCTCAAGCGGGCTCAGATCAACTCAGTCGCAGACTTATTGGATTATACCCAAGAAGACTTGCTCGAGATCAAGAACTTCGGGCAGAAGTCTGCTGAAGAAGTGATTGAAGCTTTACAAAAACGCTTGGGCATTACCTTGCCACAGGAAAAATCAGCTAAAAGTTAATCAACGGGTAACGGGTAAAAAAGTTCTGAATTTTAAGTAGGTGAGTTTTTAAGTTAAAGAAATCACCCCCCTAGATCGCGGACTATCCCGGCACCCAATTACCAATTACCAATTACCAACTGCCATGCGTCACCGCTGTCGCGTTCCCCAACTCAGCAAACCGGCTGACCAGCGCCGCGCCCTACTGCGCTCGCTGACCACCGAATTAATCCGCCACGGTAAAATCACTACCACTCTCGCCCGCGCCAAAGCGCTGCGCTCAGAGGCGGACAGGATGATTACCCTGGCCAAAGATGGCTCCTTAGCCTCTCGCCGCCAAGCTATGGGCTATATCTACGATAAACAGTTAGTACACGCCCTGTTTGAGGCTGCCCAAGAACGGTACGGCTCGCGCAACGGCGGCTACACCCGCGTAGTGCGAACTGTCCCCCGTCAAGGAGACAATTCCGAAATGGCGATCGTTGAACTGGTTTAATTCAATTTTGGGTTGGAGATTTGTGATTTATGACTGACAATCCAAAATCCCCAATCGAAAATCCCCAATCGATACAGCGCGTTGCTCTAGTAATCCAATACCTCGGCACTAACTTTCACGGTTGGCAGCGACAGCCGAACCAGCGTACAGTACAAGAAGAAATTGAAACAGCAATATCGACTGTTCTGGAACGCCCGGTAACGCTGCACGCTGCTGGGAGAACCGATGCGGGAGTTCACGCCGCTGCTCAAGTAGCGCATTTTGATGCCCACGGCCCAATTCCGGCTCACCGCTGGGCAAGCGTTCTCAACTCTCGACTGGCAAAAGATATTTTAATTCGAGCTTCGGCAAAGGTGGAACCTACCTGGCACGCTCGGTTCTCAGCCAGTTGGCGGCGCTATCGCTACACCCTTTATACAGACCCGACCCCTAATTTGTTTGTGCGTCCTTTTGCTTGGCACTGCTATCACGCCCCTGTGGATGAATCTTTGATTCAAACAGCTTTGACACCGCTCATCGGGCGGCATCACCTGGCTGCTTTCCACCGCGCGGGTTCTGCCCGCCCCCATTCCTGGGTGGACGTGCAAGCGGCCGAGTGTCAGCGTTCTGGGCCTCTTATCTATATAGAGGTTCAGGCGAGCGGGTTTCTGTACGGGATGATGCGGCTGCTGGTGGGGTTGCTGGTGCAGGTGGGTCGCGGGGAAAGGCCGATCGACAATTTCACCGATATCTGGGTCAACGAACGCCGAGAAATGGTAAAATATGCCGCTCCCGCTCAAGGTTTGTGCCTGCTGCGGGTTGGCTATTCAGAATTTCCCTTTCCCCCAGAGGTCTGGTACGACACTCAGCCAAAATTAGTCATTAGTCATTAGTCATTAGTCATTAGTCATTAGTCATTAGGTAACTACTAATAAAAAACTAAGGACAACTAACAATTAAAAACTGACAACTGACAACTGACAACTGACAACTAACAACAGTTAACAGTTAATAGACAACTAACAACAAACAATGAACAAAACTTACGTCCCTACTCAAGACTCCCTAGAGCACAAGTGGTACGTGGTCGATGCCGCCGACCAGCGACTGGGCCGTCTGGCAACTGAAGTTGCCATGTACCTCCGGGGGAAACACAAACCGACTTACACTCCTTCTATGGATACCGGCGACTTCGTAATTGTCATCAATGCCGACAAAATCGCTGTTACTGGCAAAAAACGCACCCAGAAAATCTACCGCCGCCATTCTGGAAGACCGGGCGGGATGAAAACAGAAACTTTTGCCAAATTGCAAGCACGTTTACCCGAAAGAATTGTCGAAGAAGCTATACGAGGAATGCTGCCTCACACTTCTCTGGGCAGACAACTGTTTACTAAACTCAAGGTGTACGCTGGCCCCAACCACCCGCACCAAGCTCAAAAACCAGAAGAATTAATTGTTCACACGATTCCGGGAGGAAATGAGTAATGCAAGCAACAGATACATCGGGTCGCGCTGTGTACTGGGGTACCGGCCGCCGCAAGTGTTCCGTAGCGCGGGTGCGCTTGGTTCCCGGCACTGGCATACTGACTGTCAATGGTAAAGAGGGGGATTTGTACCTGCAATTCAATCCTACTTATTTGGCTCTGGCTAAGGCTCCTCTGGAAACTTTGGGTCTGGAAAATGAGTACGACATTTTGGTAAAAGTCGAAGGCGGTGGCTTGACAGGTCAGGCTGACTCGATTCGCTTGGGTGTCGCTAGAGCACTTTGTCAATTAGACCCGGACAACCGCAAGCCTCTGAAGACTGAGGGCTATTTGACTCGCGACCCGCGGGCCAAAGAACGGAAAAAGTACGGTTTGCGGAAAGCTCGCAAAGCTCCTCAATACTCGAAGCGGTAATCGAGGTTCGGCAGCGGATTGTGTAACGGATGTAACGGATGTAATGGAAGTTCGGCAACGGATTTTTTAACGGATGTAACGGATGTAACGGAAGTTCGGATTGACGGAAGAAGGAAGAAGGAAGAAGGAAGAAAGAAAAGGCAAAAATTATCTATCCAGATTTTATCTGCCTTTTTTTGAAGTTTATTTCCGATTCCTGATTCCTGGTTCCAACAGATATAAGGCAAAATTCTTGCTGTTGTTGGTGTACAAGTCCTGCGGCAGCTAAAATGGTTGTAAAGTCAAAAATTAGAGAGTAAAAAACAATGGCAAAAGAAGGCATTCACCCTGAGTGGTATCCCGAATCTCAGGTTTATTGCAACGGGGAACTTGTGATGACTGTGGGTTCAACTAGACCAAAGCTTCAAGTTGATGTCTGGTCGGGAAATCATCCTTTCTATACTGGCACTCAGAAGATTATTGATACTGAAGGTCGTGTGGAGCGCTTTATGCGGAAATACGGCATGACCGAGGTAGAAATGCCGAAGGCAGATGCTTCCTCTGGACCGCTGAAAATGGAAGATCCGAAAGCAGATGCTTCTAAGGCTGCTGGTAAAGGCAAAAAGAAGAAGTAGCCGGATTGTCATTTGTCCGCAGTTTGTTGAGAGTAGTTCTTTTTACTGGCAACTTACCGCCCTCGGATTTTAGATTTTAGATTGAAGACTTCGCTATGCAGGCAGTTGAGTTCTATCGCGTAGAGTTCGATCGACATTCTATCCGAACTGCTCTTGATTTCTAAAATCTAAAATCTAAAATCTAAAATCTAAAATCGATCCGCCCTCGGATAGGAGAGTTTAGATTGAAGACTTCGCTATGCAGGCAGTTGAGTTCTATCGAGATTCTATCCCGACTGTTCTTCAAATCTAAAATCTAAAATCTAAAATCTAAAATCTAAAATCGATTGACAAAGGACAACTGACAATGGCTGAATCTTATTTGCTGGATAAATTGAAGTCGGTAGAGCAAACTTTTAATGAGTTGACTCGCCGCATGGCTGACCCGGATGTGGCTAGGGACAATCAAGAGTTTCAACGGGTAGCGAAAGCTCGATCGTCCTTGGAGGAAGTGGTCGATACTTTTGCTCTGTGGAAAACCACTCAGGAAGATTTGGTGGGCGCGCGACAGGTTCTCAAGGAAGCCGCGGGCGATCGAGATATGCAAGAAATGGCTGGGCTGGAAGTTCAGGAACTTGAGGCGAAGCTGGAGAATTTGGAAAGTCGTTTGAAGGTTTTGCTGCTCCCCCGCGACCCGAACGATGACAAGAATATTATGCTGGAAATTCGGGCGGGTACTGGCGGAGATGAGGCTAGTATTTGGGCGGGAGATTTGCTGCGGCTGTATTCGCGCTACGCTCAAACTCAAGGCTGGCAGGTGAAGTTGGTGAGCGAGTCGCTGGCGGAAATGGGCGGCTTTAAAGAGGTGATTCTGGAAGTTACAGGCGACAGCGTTTACAGCAAGCTGAAGTTTGAGGCTGGAGTACACCGGGTGCAGCGAGTGCCTGTGACTGAGGCTGGCGGCCGGGTGCATACTTCGACGGCGACGGTGGCTGTGATGCCGGAGGTTGATGATGTGGAGATTCACATCGATCCGAAGGATATTGAGATGAGCACGGCTCGATCGGGCGGCGCTGGCGGTCAAAACGTGAACAAGGTGGAAACTGCGGCGGATTTGTTTCACAAGCCGACGGGAATTCGGATTTTCTGTACTGAGGAGCGCAGTCAGTTGCAGAATAAGGAGCGGGCGATGCAGATTTTGCGGGCTAAGCTCTATGAGATGAAGTTGCGGGAGCAGCAGGATGAGGTGAAGTCGCGGCGTTTGGCTCAGGTTGGTACTGGTTCGCGATCGGAGAAGATTCGCACCTACAACTATAAGGACAATCGGGCTACTGACCACCGTTTGGGGGAAAATTTCTCGCTCAATAGTGTTTTGGAAGGGGATATTGAGGGGATTATTCAAACTTGCATTTCTCAGGATCAGCAGGAACGTTTGGCTGAGTTGGCTGCTTCTACTAATTGATGGAGTGATGGGGGCACATCTTGGGGTGTGCCTTTGTTCTCTGATGAGGTGGTAGATGTGGTTGAGTAGGGTGTCCCAAATTTGGTTGGCGATGCCTACGGCTGGCTACGCCAACGCGATCGGATAGTTGAAATGTTCGAGGTCGTATTGTACAACTTCTTCTAGTGGTTGTAAGGTTTGCTGGTTTCGGCGGGTTTTTATGGCTGCGATCGCCTCTTGTTGCCAACGCGCAAATAGTCTGTAGCTGAAGTTATATTAGATATATTCTCACTCAGATTCATTTGGCTGTTGACCTTATGAAGCACATTATGAAGCAAAAACTTCCCCGGATCAACGCGACTACGCTGATTAAGAGTTTGGGGCGATTTACCCTGCTCGCGACCTTTTCTTTTGGTCTGGGGACTTTGAGAAACTGGGAACATTATAACAACTATTGGCATGGCACAATCTTTCGTGTGCAAACAGTTGATTTCAATATGTTATCTCATACTCTGCCAGTAAAACTATCCTATACCTTATTACAAGGAAGCATAGGAGAATTGCAGCGAACTTTAGACAGCAACTATGGATTATTTGGGCTGATTGTTACTGATTGCAAAATATCTACCAAAGATTGCCTATCCGAGCAAATTCTTTATCAATCAAAATCTTCTCAGCAGTGGACAAAGGAAATTTCATTAGCAACTTTGTCAAATCATCCATACGACTTACTACAAAGTCCACCTCCGCTGCAAGTAGAGCGGCAATATGCTAAACCTGGTGATAGTAAACCCATCCCTACTGGTAAAGTTAACTCAGGAGAAATAATCGGTCGTGTGTACTATGTCCGGGGAGTACCGCCGACATTTATTGAAGATTATAATAATTGGATTAAAGAGCCATTTAAAGTAACAGGTTCCCGGACTCTTTACACATCGACAGTCGCTTTATTTTTGGTGAGCGGTTTGATCGCGTGGATAATTATTGAGGTGATTTTATATGCCAAACGGAATGAGCAGCACCATGCACAGCAACAACGGGAACAATTACAGCGGGAAATTCAACAGATTAAGCTGCAATTAGAAGAGAAAAACCAGCAAACTATCGAATTAATTGACCAGCGAGAGAGAGGTCTTGCTGAACTGCAATCTTATCGGCAAGAACAGGAGCAAAATAAGAGAGAACTGGAAAATCAAATTGCATCTTATGAAAGCGAACTGGCTCTTAAAGAACAGCAACAGCAAGAAACTGCTCAAACTTTAGAAGAATTGCAATTACTACGGCAAAAGTTGCAAGAAACGTCTCAACGAGAATCTGAAGCAAAGCAGCTGATTAAGCTGCAATTAGAAGAGAAAAACCAGCAAACTATCGAATTAGCTGACCAGCGAGAGAGAGTTGTTGCTGAACTGGAATCTTATCGGCAAGAACAGGAGCAAAATAAGAGAGAACTGGAAAATCAAATTGCATCTTATGAAAGCGAACTGGCT
>NZ_JAUBVD010000037.1:0-10883 GCF_036705675.1 Microcoleus sp. AT8-A3 | reverse complement strand
CTTAAAGAACAGCAACAGCAAGAAACTGCTCAAACTTTAGAAGAGGACTTGCAATTACTATGGCAAGAGTGGCAAGAAACGTCTCAGCGAGAATCTGAAGCAAAGCAGCGGAGTGAAGCGCTCAATCAGACAATAGCTGATTTGAAGCGTGATCGAGATTTAATACAACAGCAATCTCGTCAGCTAAAGCAACAGTTAGAAAAAATACCTAATATTAATGAACTGACCGCCGCACTAGAAGGAGCTAGGACAGAATTAGATCGGACTAAGGAACAGTCAAGAGATTGGGAAAAATTTTATGTGGAAGAAATTGATCGGTTAGAAAAAGAAAAAGTCCAGTTAAACAGCGAATTATATTCATCTAAAAGCAAAACTCAGTTCTTAGAAGATCGAAAGAGGCAGTTAGAAAGGGATCTCAGTGCAGCCCAAGAGAACACTCAAACATTAGAAAATACTATTGAATATCTAAACGTTCAGCTTCAAAATCTGTCGCAAAATTCCCATTCAGATATACCTTGGTCTCAATTGCCAAGAATTTCAGGTAGACAAGCTATCGGGTCTTTAGAGCGTTTGGGATTCAGGAGAGATAGGTCGCAAAATGGCAGTCACGTTTTTCTCAAACGGGTTCGGGTTGTAGAGCAAATAGATAGTTGTACTGTGCCAATCCATGATGAATTAGATTCTGGGACACTAGCTGGAAATCTTCGCCAAGCAAATGTCACCCTAGAGGAGTTTAGAAATAATTTATGATCGTGTTGAATCGGAAAATTTTTTAATGGAGTTTAATAGGAAGTGAAATTTAGGGTACTCGAAACACTAATTGCTAGTTCTATTATTCTCTCAATTTCATCCTTGTCATCTGCTCAAAGTAATCAACAAGATTATACAATTCTACCCACAGGAACTTACTACTCTCAAGGAACCATGTTCAATAATTCCCGGAGAGAAATTGCACATAAAAACAATAGAATCTGTATTAAGATTGTCAAGGGCCCTGCAAATCCTTACAAGGGAGTGGAAGATATCACAATTAGCAGCGTGTCTTTTCAAAAGGGGAAATTCTATATTGATGCTACCGGAGAAGAGTTAATCTTAGAAAAAAATGGAAAAGTAATAAATAGTGGTCGTGGTGGTGTATGGGAGTATAGAGGCACCTCACCAGATCCCAGGAGTCAACCTATACAGGCTCAAAAAATGGCAGAGTGTGTAGCGGCTCAAGGACGATATGTACAGAAGATGCAAGGAATATCCATCTCAGGAATCGATTTTCCCAAGCATTAACCAAGATCGACATAGGTGGGGGTTAATGGGGGACTAGGCGCAAGCTAGGCTGAGCCTTTGTTCCCTGATGACTTGACGGATGTGGTTGAGGAGGGCTTCCCAAATTGCATCGGCGATCGCCACTGGATATTTGAAATGTTCGAGGTCGTATTGTACAATGACTTCTAGGGGTGCTAGGATTTGCTGGTTTCGACAACTGGCAATTGCTGCGATCGCCTCCTGCTGCCATCTGGCAAATAGTCTGTAGCTGAAAAAAGAACTGCATTTTTGTCCTTTCTTGTTGAGGTAAACGACTATTACTTGATGTTGTTTGGGGTAAACTTTGACTATGCGGTTGACAGGAATTCTCAGGGCTTCGGCTGCTTCCATTTTGGAGATTTGCCAGCACTGGGGTTTTAGCCAACCGGAGGCTGTAAGGCTTTGGCGTGTGTGGTTTGTCTTGCGAGTCATTTTTACTGCCCCTGATTGGCTACAAATACAATTATGATTTCAAAAGTATTTACACTCTAACTGGTAAACTTTTTGCTGTCAAGCAAGAAAGACAGATTTTTTGGTAGATAAGTAAACTAGGAGTTGTGTTGATCTGGTGACTAATACTGTGGACACAGAAGCTAGGAAGAAACTGAGCGAAGTTGTGAAGCTAGCCCGTGGCGACCTGAGTTTTAGCGCTTTTGGTAGGCTATTGGGAGTCTCTGGGTCTGCTGTTCAGTATTGGGAAAAGGGCCAGGTACTCCCGGATACGAAAAATTTGACTCAGATTGCGGCAAGAGCGGGCTTTACGATGGAAGAGCTCATGGCTCATCTCGAAGGCAAACCAATGCCGGAACCTGTCAATACCAACGAGCTCCTTAAAAAAATTCAATGTATGCCACTGAGTGACTTAGCAGTGATTGTTCGAGCTGGTATGGAGCGACTGGCTGCTGCTGCTGTAGCTTCTGGGAAGTATGGTTGATGTTCTGTAAACTGGGAATTGTGGTTATCTGGTGGCTGATACCGTGGACGCAGAAGCTAAGAAAAAACTGAGTGAGGTTGTTAAATTAGCGCGGGGCTCGATGAGTCTGACTGCTTTTGGCAAGCTGTTGGGAGTTTCTGTGGCTTCTGTCTTGTATTGGGAAAAGGGGCAGGTACTTCCAGATACGAAAAATTTGACTCAGATTGCGACAAGAGCAGGGTTTACGATGGAAGAGCTCATGGCTCACCTCGAAGGCAAGCCGGTACAGGAACCCGTAGATACTAACGATCTGCTTAAGAAAATTCAATGTATACCCATTAGTGAGTTAGCAGTCATTGGTAGAGCCGTGATGGATAGGCTCGCGGCGGCGGCTGAGTCGTCTGGGAAATATAGTTGATGCATCACTTCGTAAGTAGACTGGTAGATACGATCGCATAGCTTTTAAGTCGTGAGCATCCAAAATAGACAAAAACTTAGCGAAATCATCAAAACTGCTCGCGGAACACTGAGCCAACGAGCGTTTGGCAAGCTTTTGGGGGTTTCTGGGACTGCTGTGCAATGTGGGAAAGGGGCGATACTGTTCCAGAAACGGAAAACTTGGCTAAAATTGCTGCGAGAGCTGGTTATTCGCTGGAAGAGTTTCTCAGCTTTTTGGATGGCAATCCAGTCTCGCAAGCCCCAGAAATTAACGATATTGTCAGAAAAATTCAGTTTTTGCCTCTGAGTCAGGTGGCGCTAATTGGCAAAGCTGTAGCGGATAGATTCGCTGCGTCGGCTGAGGCTGCTGGGGAATGAGTTAGGATCGATCGCGATCGCCGGTTTTGCAGAAGTAGATCCCCATCGCCCTTAAAAATTTCCACCACTCCTGCATATCACAAATCGAGTAATTTGTCAAGAGCAAATCTACTTTGTTACAAAGTTCGATCGCCCTTATGGACTGACGCACTCCGACAAAGAAACCGGGTTTTTCACCTAATCTGTTGGTGACAACGAGGTATTTTTGTAAAAAACCCGGTTTCTGGGCCCTATGCGATCGCCATTATGAAAAAAACACTCGCCCTATCCCTGAATCAAGATGTCTAAAAACTGTTGGACAACGCGATCGGGTGTGTAACTTTATACCGATGTTCAAGCTGCTAATTTTAATTTTTATGGTGCTGCCCGATCGCCGATCGATACAATGATAGATATCCTAAATCTGTGTTGACGATGAACGTTATTCTTGCCATACCAGAAGAGCTGCAAACCTATATTGAGGCTCAAATTCAGGCAGGGGCTTATGCCAGTGCGGTAGAGTATTTTCTAGATTTGGTGCAGCAAGATCGCCAGCGGAAACGGGCACAAGCCAAACTAGAAGGTTTACTGCAAGAGGGTTTAGACTCGGATGGAGAACCCGTTACGGCTGCGTACTGGCAGAATTTGCGGGCATCGGTTTTGGGTGGCGATTCACAACCAGTATGAGCGATCGATTAATTGTCAAAAATCGTGCCACGCAGGATCTCAGACAACAGGCAAACTATATTCTGCTCAATGGAAATGCTCGTGCTGCGGAGCGATTTCTGGAGTTAGCCGAAGCCACTTTTGCCCAATTAGCGACGATACCGGGAATGGGAAAAGTCGTGCGATTGGTCTCTTCTGGGATGGGGGAGATTCGTCAGTGGCGAATTAAGGATTTTCAAGATTATCTAATTTTTTACCGGCTTCAAGACGATCAGGTGGAGGTTCTCCGCGTTTTGCATGGTGCTAGGGATTTGGAAGATATTTTGTCTAATCTTGATGAAGAAGTTTAAGGCTCCTATAAGACGTGTTCGATCGCCGATCGATACAGAAATACGCCTTAACTAAATGCGATCGCCCTATCCCTGACTCAATATGTCTAAAAACTCTTGGACAATGCGATCGGGTTCTTCTGTGCATCTGTTAGCGTCGCAATAGTGGATGATGCTGATACCGTGAGATGCAAACAGGCGATCGCGCGTTTCATCTTTTTGTGTATCGGGATGCGATATTTCCAGAATACCCCATTTGCCTTGGTGGAATATGAGGAAATCTGGTGCTTGGTTTTGTCTACCTGCGGGTGTTGTAAGGCGGGCTTTAGAGTTGGGGAAGAATAGGGTGTTTGTGCGATCGAGCGCTTCGGCTATTTTTACTTGTTCTTGGCTGTGAAAGCGCAAATCATTCCAGTGATAAATCCGTTCTTCTATGCTCGACAAAATTCCCTGGTTATTTGCGTCTTCAGCCTTGATAATTTCATCTGATGCCGTCTTATCCTCAGTTACAATTGATTTGTTTAAATCAGTCTGATAAAAATCGGCTTCACTTAAGTTTGTGATCAATAATCTGGCTCCGCTTAAGTTAGCACCGCTGAGGTTAACTCCAATAACTTGAGTTCGATGTAAAGTCACTTGATTTCGTCGCAAGTATCGCTTAAAAACAGAGCGTAAATTATTTTTTTTTACTTTTTCATCAAAAGCTTCTGAGAGTTGTTTCCAGAGTTTAGCCGCCAGCGCTTTGATGTATTCATCATTATATTGAGAGAGTTGAGAAATTTCTTCATAGGAATGTCTTCCTTCCCAGCATTGTCTAAAGATGAGCTCTTGCACGTCGTTTAAGCCTTCGCCATCGAGGAGAGTTTCTGCGATCGCGATTGCTTCATCAACGGTCATGGCTTATGTTTCCTTAAAGTATATATCTGGTGAACTTTTGAAAATAGGCGGCTATATCTTAGCAATTAAGGCTGATGTTCGTTCAACCAATTGGTTAAATCTGAGGCTTCGGAAAAGTCCAGCAGCGCTTCTCCTAAATCCTCTAATTCTTCTACGGATAAAGTCTGAATTTGCTTGCGGGTTTCAGGGGCGATCGAACCGATGCGTCGAGTCAACTGACGAGTGAGGAACGACAGCGCCTCATCTTTCCTTCCTTCAAGGAGGCCTAGTTGTCTTCCTTCAAGGAGGCCATCTTCGCGAATTTCTTGGTAAATCACAGAACCGCGCATAGTTTCCTTCCTAAATAGTTGTCTGATTAAGTTTTTTTCAAATCTCAAACCTGCGAGCACTTGGGTGCAAGCGAGTAAATCCGCTTGTTGGGTAGGTTCTTCGATTATAGCAATCCGAGTAGCTATTTGCTCTAACAAAGTTCGCGGGGAGTTGGTTTGAGATAGTGTCGCCAGTGGGAGCAAGCCGGGGACGGACAGCAGTAAAGCGGGGTCTTGTTCCCAGAGGCGAATAACTCTATATCCGTGTCGGGTGTTCGCGTCTGTGTACTCCGATACAAAAACTTGTTCTGAGGCTGTTTGCTGCAAAAAAATTACTACTTGATTGATGGAACAGGAGTATTGCCGTTTGAGCCTGACGTAGTAGTCTAGCATCCTGAAGGCGATCAGCGGGTCGGAGTAGGGTCTGGTTTCAAATTCCAGATGCAGGATTTGGTTATCCGTTTGCAGGAAAACGAGAGAATCGGCTCGGATGGGTTCTTGAATTAGTTCGGTTTTGAGTACCTGAACGCTGGTGGGCTCGTCAATTGGCAGCAGCCAGCTTACGAAGGCGGCGGGGAATTTTTCTGCTAGATATTTGCAGGTGTTGTCGTAGGCCAAGGAAGTTGGGTTGTGAGAGGGGTTATTTAGAAGAGTTTAACTCTAGGGGCATCTACCTGAGAGGAGATTTTAGGGCAATTTGGCGAAAGTCCTTACTTTTTGTCACTTTTTATCACTTTTTATCACTGACAAAGCTGAACTTGACTCCTTAAAATACTCAAATGCCAGCAGATGGCTCGCGTTTATGTTTACAAATTACCCTAATAGAGGAGTTGACAAAAGTGAGTTTACCATACAACCTTGTCGAGGCAATTCGGAATATTCTGGCTGCTTTGGCTTTGGCTCAAGGAATCTTATCGCCATCACAGGTTTCTGATATTCCTAACTCGACAATAATCGCTCAATTTGAAGAGCAAATCGGAATAGCAGACCAGGAAGAAAGAGAGAAAGTAGAAAGAGAATTAAAAAAAGTAAAATCAAATCAATCGACCATGCTAGAGATAGCCAAAGAAACAGGCTATGGTAGCGGTAATTATGGCGGATAAATCAATTTTGATTGATTTTTACAAGTAGACACAACCATCAGGGGATTTAGTTTAAGTTCCCCTGATTACCTAATTAAGGAAACTATCAATGTGGATTTTAATTTTAATTGTGTTGGCTGTAGTTGTGTACTTCGTGATGTCACAGGCATCAAGCAGCAATCAATCTAGCAAGGCATCAAGTAGGACTAAAGCCAATCAAGTTGATTATTCAAGTCTTCAAGTTGATTATTCAAATCTTGAAGTATCACTTGAGAGCAGCATCTCTACTAGCTATAGCTACACACGCCTTCGTGACCTACTAGCAGAAGGCAAATGGAGAGAAGCTGATGAAGAAACAGGTAAGGTGATGCTGAGCGTAGGAAGTCTAGCAGTAGAGAGAACAATCCAAGCGGGAGAGTGGGGGTGTCGTCTAGTGCCGGATTATAGCCGTCTGGTTGGCGGAATGGCAGACTACTTCCCTTGTGCCGATCTTTATATTATTGATCGACTTTGGCTTAAATATAGCAATGGTCGCTTTGGGTTTAGTGTACAAAAACGAATTGTATCAGAACAAGGAGAGGATGTACTATCCATGATTTCTGGTAAGAAACGTGGAAGAAAAAGATATTTTCTTGACGAGATAAATGAGGAAATTGAATTAAGAAAAGTCTGCTATAGTCGCATAGGATGGTACGATCCTGACAACGTGGGTCAATATACAAAAAAATATAACGATCTTACTTTTGCAATCCAGGCTCCCTATGGACATCTTCCCACAGGTAATTACTGGCGGGAAGGACGTGGTGGGTCATGGAAAAATGAACCGGTGAACGACAGTGCCCTACTAGACATCTTGAATAGGCTTTCAAGTTGCGGTATTGCTCTGTAGTCAAAATCCCAGTCACATAAACTTGTTTACACACTTGTATAGAACATGGGATTCAGTGACGATCGCCCCTTCACTCCTAAAACCGATCGCACCTCCTCACCTTCACTTTTCTACAACCTTCTCCGATCGCCTGCTTTGACAGTTTTTGAAGTGCGATCGCCCTCCAATGCAAATCCCTTCCACTCCATCATACTTTCAAAGATTCTCGCTGCTGCTCCCTAGAAGGCACTCCATAAGCAGTATAAGGTCTAACATCAGGCGGTTGAAGTCCCAAAACAATTGATTTAGCCGGAATTCCCGCTGCAACTAACTCCTCAGCAATCAGGCGATCGGTATTATTTGCTTGAATCCACACCTGACCGTCAATAATATCAATATGAATCACGCAATGGTGAATGCGTTGATCGTTAAACCAACCTATATTGATTAACATATAGCGGTCATTTTCCCCATCAAAAATTGTTTCGTTTTGCGTCCCGCTGTCAAAAACAGGAATCTCAGCGTATTCAGTCAGGAGCTGCTTAACAAGTTGGCGATAATTATTTAAGCTATCCATTGTACTATTTCCTCTGTTTTTGGGTTGAAAACAACAGCGCTAGCGAAATGTTAGTAATTATTCCGCAAGTTGTCAACGAATCGGATATACTGAGATACGACCCTAACGATTCAGGAGTCACCCTATTATGCTAAAGACACTTTGGGCGATCGTTCGCCAAGGCAAAATTGAATTGTTGGAACAAACAGAAATTCCTGAAGGTGCAAGGATTCTGGTAACATTCCTACCTGATGATGAGTCTGAATTCTGGCTTCAGACAAGCCGAGTATCGCTAGATGCAATTTGGGATAATACCGAGGATGATATTTATGCCCAGCTACTCCAAAAATGACATTATTCTAGTACGATACCCTTTCTCCGACTTATCCAGCTCTAAAGTAAGACCTGCCGTTGTAGTTAGCGCACCGCACACCTCTGAAGATATCCTGATAGTTCCATTAACTAGCAAAACGACATCTCTGCTATCCGGCGAGTTCATTCTCGCTGATTGGTCTGTAGCTGGACTGAATGTTGAGACGGCGGTGAAACGAGGTGTATATACGGTTCATCAAAAGGGTGCATCTCACTTTGGCACATACATCAAATTGAAAGTTGACCGTTGAGATAAGCACAGCGAAGAGCAAGCATAGAGGAAACGTTCTCAATATTCCATTGCGCTCCCGATATTTTCACCCTTAATCCAATGCGTTTTATTGTTGATTCAACTGTTCCCGAACCAATCGAACTTATGGATTCTTCTTTGTAGTATTGGTAATTCACTATTCGGCAGCGATGGGTCTCTAAATAATTGCAAAACGTTTTAAATGCTTGACCTTTAAAGTCTTTAAATAAATTTATAACTTCATCAAGTTTGCCTTGCCACAACATATTTTCTGCTAATTTTAATCGTTTTATTGAACCCCCTACCTTGTAGAGATTTTCTTTCAGATGATACCAATCTAAGATTTCTTGTCTTTGTTCATTGTCTCCAATTTCTTTAAATATGTTCCAAATTCCGGCATGGCCATCTCCGAGGCAATACATAGGATGTAGTAATTTTTGGCTATTAGTCCAATCAATTAAATCTTGATTATTTTGAAAAAACGCTCCCGCATAAATATTATCTAAACACACGGCTTTATAGTCTTTCCAGTAACAGCTCTCGCCCTTGGTTGCGTTGCGTAGTCTGACTTTACCGCCATCCAATGTAATTTCTTTGACTCCTTGTTGAGATGTAGGCAATTCAAATTCTTGTCTTTTGACTAATCTTTGTAATGTACTGTGAGAAATTTTGATCCCAGTAAATTTTTCCAAATCTTTTTTTGCCATTTGATAAGATTCGTTAGCACTGATTAAAAGACAGCAATTTTCCATGACTGGACTAAATTGACTGTAAGCTTTTAAGCCAAAATATTTTGCCTGATTATCTGTAATGTCGAGCGAGCTGATTATTGATTTTATTTTTCGGGGTTTTCCTGTTTGAATTCCTGATACTGCTGAAAAAAAAAGCTACCTATTTCTGGACCAACCTCTGATAACATTTTCTGACGGACTGCTTTTTCTATACTTTCAAAAGTTTTTAACTCAGTTGGCTCTGTATTTCTGTAAAGAATTTTTGCTACCGCTTTTAAGTGGGCTTTTAGCTGTTGTTGGTCTGAGGGTGTCATTTTATTTACCTCATCTTTATTTGACGATTTTACTAGCTTTTTCATTTTAACTCTTTTTTGACACATTCGCAAAAGTGAGATGCACCCGGATGAATTCAAGAACGAGTACGATGTAAAAATTGAGGAATATGACAAAAGAACACTGTTTGGAAATTAAATTATCTTGGGGAGATTGGGAAAGCAGAAATTACTTGAAAGCTTTGTCTTTACCAACTCTACCTTGGACAGCTCCTTTTCTACCGTTGCTGGGATTGCCAAATGCTCTATTAAAGCAACCGTCCATCTGGGAGTCCATTTATACCCAGGCTTTTATTGAGCATCAGACTCGCTATCGCCTGAGAGATTGGACAGGAAGTCCAGACGGGGAGCGAGCCGAACTGATACGGCAGGTAGTCACGAAGGCGTTGTCGCTGCTAGCACAGCAGATGGGACGGAATGTGGCAATTGATTTAGAGAAATGGGTCAGGTTTCACGAATGCTGTCCTGAAGCCGACAGAGCGATGAGAGAGTGGGAAAAAACTCTTAGGGGTGCCTATCTTTCGCCAAATTCCCGTCGATATCATCGAAAAGTTCCCCCACCCGCCGTCTTAGTACCAATATTGCCTCTTATTGCTTCCCTGGTAAATCTCGATCGCAGAAAGGAGATCGACCAGCATTTGATGCGCGTCGCCCCGCCCCCGGACTACGAGCAGATCCCCTACGAATATATGGAACATTGTTTTGAAGCAACGATGCTATCTGGGGTAATCGATCGAGCGCTGACGCTAAAAGCTTTGCAAACAATTGCCTCTAGACTCAATGACACAGAACGTTCAGAAGTGGTAACGTGGGCGCAGGCTCAAGCTCGGATTCTGTATAGAGGTGGTAACCCAGAAAATCTGTGTGGAGATAAGTATTTGCAAGTTGAACTACCCTGTTTTGATGTCCCATCATTACTTGCTGTACTTTAGACTAAATAAAGATGAGAACGGTGGCTTTGAGAAGAACTAAAGCCACCGCGCCGGGAGAGAATAAGGGTGAAAAAGAAAACCTATCCACTCCCTAAATGAACAGTGAACGATTAAAGGAATTCCGTCAAGCAGCATACGAGTTATTAGTAAAAGCTCTCCTATGCGACATTCGAGCTGATGGATGCAGTGATGACGACCCGGAATGCAGCCTGTTTGGCGGAATTTTCGCTCAATCCATTATTCCATCGTCAATGCAAGAGCGTCTACGAGGCATTGCAAGACTGTAGACCAGACCGGAAAAAACTGATGCTGCTGTATCTGGAGCAATTACAGAAGGAAGCATCCTCAACGGAACACGTTTTAGTGGCAATCGATCATACTGCATGGGGCAGACAGTCATGCCAAAACATTACAAGACAGAACCCATGAATATCACAAAGGCGTAATTATTGGACAGGGGTACAGTACAATTGCGTGGAGTGCGACTCGTTTAATCCAAATGGATAAAGAATATCCAAGGACGATTAGCCTAACCCTCTGGTTAGTGTAACTG
>NZ_JAUBVD010000036.1:402-65572 GCF_036705675.1 Microcoleus sp. AT8-A3 | reverse complement strand
TAGATTTTAGATTTTAGATTTTAGAGGCGACCCCACGGATAAATGCGGGGGCAATAAGTGATTTTCGATTTTCGATTGATTCCATGGATAAATCACGTGGCGGGTACCACATGAAGAAATTCGTGGTCAATATAAAAAAGCTTATGTTGTTATACCATTTATCTAAAGATGTGCTATGGATGAAGTCTTAGCCCCCCCGCGGGAGGGGGGGTTGGGGGGGGTAATATCTAGCGCTACTTTATGAAATTGGTATTAGTTCCTAATCGCTAATTGTTAGCTGCATGGAGATTCTTAAGCATTTTTAACTACTTTTTGTAGTGATGGCTGACTTTTTAGCCATCTTGTTTCTGCAAGCGGAATATGATACAAAATCATTAACTGTGATGGAGCATCTCATATTTGTAAAAACACTTCTTCTGGCTCCTTCCTTCTGCCTATTTCCTTATGCCTCAAATTAATTCAATAGACCTCTTGCAAAAATAATTAGGACGGGTTTTGGGGCCCATCCCACAAGCAAAAATAACTCTTGTGGGATGGGCCCCAGAGCCAGTCCCATCAATTGAGGAAAAGGATTTTTGCCACAGGTGTAATCTCCCTTACTCCGCTGATGGCAAAGGAGTTTCCGCTTCTTCGGGGGGCGGAATTTCCGCAGGAGTCGATTCCGGCGACGGCGAGAGACTCTCGCTATCGGGGGGCGGAATTTCCGCAGGAGTCGATTCCGGCGACGGCGAGAGACTCTCGCTATCGGGGGGCGGAATTTCCGCAGGAGTCGATTCGGGCGACGGCGAGGGACTCTCGGCCCCTGGCGAGGGAGTCTCCGAAGGAATCGGGGCGGGAGTTTCCGGCGGTGGGGGAACTTGTGCGGGTTCTGGCTGGGGGCTTTGGCGGCTTTGCACCCACAAACCTAAACCGCCGCCGGCTAATATCAGCCCCAACACCGCCAGTAGGGGCAGTGGCAGCTTGGATCGCTGTTTTTGAACGGGTTCCGGGGCGGGGGAAGTTTCGGGGTACAACAACTGTTTGGACGATTCTGAAAGCTGAGATTCTGGAATCCTCCCGGACTTCTGGAGGGACGCAGCGACGAGGGAAGGCGGCAGCGACACCGAGGCTGACACTGGCGCTGACGCCGGCGCTGACGCCACCGCCGGATCAAACAGTACCAATCTCTCCGGCGACATCCGACAGTGAGTGGCCACCACGGAGGTGTTGTCATAACCGTTTTTCTCGTTGGCGAGACGAATCCAAGACTGAACCGCAGCTTCCAAAGACATTTTGCCCTCAAGCACCTCTGGGCCGTAATTCTCCCAAGATTTCTCTACCCAGTCGTTGTCGCTCAAACCGTCGGAACACAGCAGCAGTAAGCCTTCCTCTTCGACAATAAATCGCTGAATCGTCGGGCGCAGGAAATCGGCATCCCGCGTTCCCAAAGCTTGAGTCAGGGCTCCTGCATCGGATCGCAGTTGAGTCTCCCAGTACAAACAATGTCCTAGCTGGACTTCCCTTGAGGCTACGTCGTCGTCCACAGTCAGCCGGTGACAGTAATTTTTGCCAATCCAATAAGCGCGGCTGTCTCCAACATTGACTAAATAAAGTTCGTGGCTGTTATTCGAGGACAAATCCTCGGAATTTTTCACTTTTTGAGGCAACTGGAGGGCCATCACCAAAGTCGTCCCCATCCGCTGCCGCAACTCTTTTCCCTGCTCGTTATTTTGAGCAGAAATCACATTATTCACAACTCGGACTATTTCTTCGAGTTGCTTGATCACCATTGTTGGCGTCATCAACTCTTCTTGTTGAGCAATTTCTGCGAGCAAATTTTGGATTAAAGCTTTCAGGGACTGGACGGCTAATTGACTGGCAACTTCTCCTCCTTCGTGGCCTCCAACCCCGTCGCAAACCATTGTTAAGTAAGGAATTAATTTCTCGCCCCCTGAAGTTTTGCTAAATTGAAAATCAGCAGCAACCGGATAGCAACTGTCTTCATTTTGGGAGCGCTGTGGCCCGGTATCAGTCATGCCGACTACTTCTAAGTGTAGAGGCAATTGAGCGGCTTGTTCTAATAGTAAATCGTTTAGTTCCAGGGCGATCGCGTCGAAATTCATGCTGCTGCGGCGCATAAACTGACAAATCTCTCCGAGTTTCGACTGCACCTCGGGTTGCGCGGATTCCACCAAACCTGACCACACATCTCCCAAATCCCGCAGCGTCGGTACAAAATTGCCCCGGTGCAGTTCCAGCAGGCGTACCCGCCAACCTTCCACCCGCAAATTTTCCGGTACCAGCAAACTCGAAGCGACTCCCTGTTCCGATAGCGGCCCCCACAGTTGGAGCATTTGCCACAGCCAGTAAACTTGGCGCGCGCCGGTTGTCCCAGACCAAGCTTCTAAAATAGAAGGATACAGGCGACCGAAATTATTGATGGGCACATTTTCCAACAACAGCACCTCTGTCGCTTCGGGTGCTTCCCCCAGGGAACAATAACCGTATACTTCCGGCGTATGCAGCCGTTGGGGATACAAATGCAGGTAAGGCATAATCGTATCCGGCAGGTGTTCCGGGACGCTTGGAGGCAAAGCTGGGCGGCTGTCGAGCCAGATTTGCGGTGCAATGACAAAGTATCGATCGGCTATTACCTTACCCGCCGGCACTTCCTCGGCTGCTGGCCCCACCACCCACACATAGCGATAAATTAAATCCGTTTCGCACGCTGCACAGTGCTGGCGGCCAAAGGTATTGCGGGGATCTGGACAGCTAAGATTCGGGCAATAAATGGGTTCGGAGAAACTGCTGATCATATCGAAATAGTTTGTGTAAAAAGATTCTGAAGATATATGATTCGCCAGCCCAAATTCATGAGCTTGAGAATAAACTGATTTTAGGCCCTATCAATTTCTTAACTGCCTTTGGGCCCCTAGAAATTGTAGTTTCTGCCAGTCTGCACCGGCTAAAATTGTAATCTAAGTTACTAAACTCTGACTTGGAGTACGATGGAAGCCTCAACCTGGTACCGCTGCGCGAAAAATCGGTCTGAGGGCTTGCAAGTGGCAAACCCTTGCAGAGTCAGTTGTTTGCATTTCTTAAATCTTAAATTTCCAATCTAAGATCTAAATAGTATCACCTATTCTTTTTATGATCTTGACTCCGACGCTCCTTTGGCTGATAGCTGGGTCTTTGCTCTGTTTGGCAGAGCTATTTCTCCCGACTGCTTTTGTCGCTTTTATGATGGGACTGAGCGCCTTCGCCGTAGCTGGATGCTCTCTAGTTCTACCTTACGTTAATTTACAAATTTTCCTCTGGATGGTATTTTCGACCGTTTTTGTGCTGCTGTCTCGGCGGTTGATACCAAAAGGCACGGCAAGGGCGATCGCAGATTCTCAGGAAGCAAAAACTTTAACAGAAATTCCCCCCGGAGAAGCCGGCCGAGTCATTTATGAGGGGAATTCTTGGCAAGCTCGCTGCGAAGACACGAAGGCCACTATCCCCCCCAACCAAAACGTAATTGTCGTCGGACGGAAAGGCACTACTCTGATAGTTTTGCCAGAAAATTTATTGCATTCTTAAACAAAATGCGTAATTAATCACAGACAATTAGTAGTTAGTCATCAGTCTTTAGTCAAAATTTATAGGAGGCAACCGTGGAACAATTTTTTTTACTTGTATTTTTAGCACTTGGCGGCTCAGCCCTCGCAGGTTCCGTCAAGATTATCAATCAGGGAAATGAAGCGCTGGTGGAAACTTTAGGTAAATACAGTGGCAGGAGACTGGAACCCGGTTTGAATTTTGTCAAGCCGTTTCTCGATCGCGTCGTGTACGAGCAAACCATTCGGGAAAAAGTCTTAGATATTCCCCCGCAAGCTTGTATTACCCGCGATAACGTTTCCATCACCGTTGATGCTGTGGTTTACTGGCGCATTGTAGACTTGGAAAAAGCTTGTTACAAAGTAGAAAATCTCCAGTCAGCAATGGTAAATATGGTGCTGACTCAAATTCGCGCCGAAATGGGTCAACTGGATCTCGAACAAACCTTTACTGCTCGTTCTCAAATTAATGAAATATTGCTCAGAGATTTAGATCTTGTTACCGATCCTTGGGGAGTGAAAGTGACGCGGGTAGAATTGCGCGATATTGTCCCTTCTAAAACTGTACAGGAATCGATGGAATTGCAGATGGCAGCCGATCGACGGAAGCGGGCGGCAATTCTGACATCCGAGGGCGAACGCGAGTCAGCAGTTAACAGCGCCAAAGGTAAAGCTGAAGCGCAAGTTTTGGATGCAGAAGCGCGCCAAAAAGCGACTATTTTGGAAGCGGAAGCTCAACAAAAGGCGATCGTCCTGAAAGCTCAAGCAGAACGCCAAAGTCAGGTTTTGAAAGCTCAAGCTACTTCCGAGGCCTTGCAAATAATCGCCAAAACTCTGCAAAATGACCCCAATGCTCGCGAAGCTTTACAATTTTTGTTAGCTCAAAACTATCTGGATATGGGTCTAAAAATTGGCAGCAGTGGCAGCAGCAAGGTGATGTTTATGGATCCGCGCAGCATTCCCGCTACGCTCGAAGGAATGCGATCGATCGTTGGGGAAGGTAATAATAATGACGTGAACAAGTAGGGAGCATCTCATATTTGTAAAAACACTTTTTCTGGCCACTACGGTTCAGTTAAGCTCGATCCCCCCTAGCCCCCCTTAAAAAGGGGGGGACAAGAAATTACTCAAAGTCAACCCCTACTCCCCTTCTTAAGGGGGATTTAGGGGGATCTCGCCCGGAATAAATAGTTTTAACCCAAGCGTATTGTTCTTCTGGCTCCTTCCTTCTGACTCTTTCCTCCTGCCTCAAAACTCCAATTTCTAGCTTGGCTGCTTTCATTGAGAGGCTCCCCTTGGTATCTATTTAAACATCGATATTCAGGCAACTTCTCTTCGCCGTTAACCTAATAACTCGACACAGTTAAAACGATCGCCTCCCTATCTCCCAACACCAAACCATACTCCAAACCCTCAACAACCGCCTGATAAGAAGCATCCAAAATATTACCAGAAACCCCCACAGTCGTCCAGCGGTCTTGACCGTTGCTAAACTCAACCAACACGCGAGTTTTAGCAGAAGTTCCCGCACATCCGTCCAGAATTCGCACCTTATAATCGGTTAAGTTAAAATCAGTAATTGCCGGATAAAAATTCCGCAAAGCCTTCCGCAAAGCCGCATCAAGTGCCGAAACAGGCCCGTTTCCTTCCGCACATTCCAGAATATCTTGACCGTTAACAGTCACTTTCACGGTTGCTAAAGAATTAACTGTTTCCTCCCTACCTTTATCGCAGTGAACTTGAAAACCTTTGATTTCAAATAAACGCTTGCGCTTTCCCAATGCCTCCCGCATTAACAATTCAAAAGAAGCCTCAGCACCCTCAAATTGATATCCCTGGCTTTCCAAATCTTTCAATTTTTCCAAAATTTGGCGGCAAGCAGGATTTTTGCGATCGAGATCCATGCCAAAAGTGCGCGCCTTCGCCAAAACATTGCTCAAACCCGCTTGATCCGAAATCACAATTCGCCGCCTGTTGCCAATTTTTTCCGGTTCCAAATGTTCGTAAGTTAACGGATTTTTCTCAACAGCCGATACGTGAATTCCGCCTTTGTGAGCAAAAGCCGAAAGGCCTACAAAAGGAGCATGATCGTCGGGAGCAAGATTGACAATTTCACTAATCGATCGACTTACTTGAGTTAATCTAACTAATTGCTCGTCTTCAATGCAATTCTGACCCAACTTTAGTTGAAAATTAGGAATTAAGGAACATAAATCGGCATTGCCGCAGCGTTCGCCGTAACCGTTTATAGTTCCCTGTACCATCGTCACTCCTTCTTGCACAGCAGCCAAAGCATTAGCAACCGCAACTCCAGAGTCGTTATGAGTGTGAATTCCCAGTTGAACTTGAGACTTTCTCCCCCCCTTAATAAGGGGTTGAACTTGAGACTTTATCCCCCCCTTAATAAGGGGTTGAATTTGAGACTTTATCCCCCCCTTAATAAGGGGGGGTTGGGGGGGGTTAATTTCCGATTCAGAAATATCCCAACTTTCTATTATTTCTGCCACCTCGCGAACAACCTGACTGACTTCGTGAGGCAAAGTACCGCCGTTAGTATCGCAAAGCACCAGCCATTCTGCACCGGCAGCGGCGGCTACTTCTAAAGTTTTAATAGCATAATCTCGATTGTGTTTGTAGCCGTCAAACCAGTGTTCGGCATCGTAAATAACGCGCCTTCCCTGACTCCGCAAATATTCAATTGTATCTCGAATCATCGCCAGATTTTCTTCTAGCGTGGTCTTCAAACTTTCAATAACGTGCAAATCCCACGACTTGCCAAACAGCGTCACCCAGCGAGTACCGGCGGACAAAATAGCCTGCAACATTTCATCATTAGCTGCCGTAGTTCCCGGCCGCCTAGTCGAACAAAAAGCTACAACTTCTGCTTGAGTTAGGGGCTGTTCTTTGAGACGCCAAAAAAATTGTACGTCTTTAGGATTCGCCCCCGGCCAGCCGCCTTCAATAAAGGGAATTCCTAAACTGTCTAACTGTCGAGCAATTCGCAGTTTGTCTTCGAGAGATAAGGAGAGTCCCTCACACTGAGCACCGTCTCGCAGCGTGGTATCGTAGATCCAGAGCCGATTTGTCATGGGAAATTGCGATCGAGAAATTGGTAATATATCACTTACCATATTAGATGAATTTATTTGAATTTAATGCGATAATATATAGGAAAATTAACATAAATCTAACTGGGGTAAATTGCTGTGGTCAAGGTACAAGCGCAAGGAAAAACATTTGAGTGCGATCGCGGAGCCAATCTCCGTGAAGTTTTGCTCAAAAACGGCATCGATCTCTACAACGGCAATGCCAAAGTCATCAACTGCCACGGCCTCGGCACTTGCGGCACCTGCGCCGTCACCGTCGAGGGCGAAGTTTCCGAGCCCCAGTGGCGCGAAAAAGCCCGACTTTCGGTTCCTCCCCATTCTCCCGCCTCCAACCGCCGTTTGTCCTGCCAAACCAAGGTTTTAGGCGATATTAAGGTGACAAAATATGACGGTTTCTGGGGTCAGGGTTCTGAAACTGTCTGGAAACCCCAAGGATAGATTTTTTGTTAAGAAAGGCTGATAGGACGATCGCCTTGCCAGATAATCTGTAAGACTTGCATAATAATTCTAACTGTAAGGTGTGCTTAGCGCACCTTACCCTCCAGAAAGCCGAGAGGTCAATCGATTTTAGATTTTAGATTTTCGATTTTCGATTGAAGCATTGACTTGCGCGAGATAAATACGTTCGGCAAGTTTCTCGGATACACGTTTTTTTTTTATTTCTCCACGGATGAATCCGGGGGCTTGTATCCTAGATGCTTGATTGTCAAAAAGCTCAGACAGTCCATATAAAAGTTAATGAATTCATCTAAAGATATTCTGATTATTGGCGGCGGAATAATTGGCCTTTCGCTAGCAGTAGAACTGAAATTGCGAGGTGCATCTGTCGCGGTTCTCACCGCCGATTATAAACAACCGACTACCCGGGCTGCCGCTGGAATGCTTGCCCCGCAAGCCGAACGAATTCCCCCCAGTCCGATGCTAGATTTGTGCTTGCAAAGCCGCGCACTGTATCCCGCCTGGGTGGAACAGCTAGAAGACATTACCGGATTGAAAACGGGATATTGGCGATCGGGAATTCTCGCACCACTTTGTCAAAATGAGCCTCAAGAAAAGCCGCTTTTGGCCAACCTTAATTATCAATGGTTGGACAGAGATACTGTTCGCCAGCACCAGTTTGGATTAGGTCAAGAAGTAATTGGCGGTTGGTGGTATCCTGACGACGCTCAAGTAGACAACCGCGCTTTATTTCGGACGCTTCAGGCCGCAACTAAAGAATTGCAGATTGAGATTATTCAAGGCAGTGCAGAGGAAATCATTCGGCAGAAAAACCGAGTTTTTGGAGTGGAAACAACGGCAGGAAAATTACAAGCTGACCGTTATGTTTTGGCTGCGGGCCCTTGGTCTGAGAAATTATTGGATATTCCTGTTTTTCCAAGAAAGGGACAAATGCTGTCAGTATGTGTACCAGAAGATTGTGGAGTTATCCAGCCCCTGCAAACCGTTCTATTCGGGACGGGAATTTATATTGTGCCACGTCAAGATGGCAGAATTATTATTGGCGCAACTAGCGAAAATGTGGATTTCACGCCGGGAAATACGCCTGCGGGAATCCAAAGTTTGCTAGCAGGAGCGATTAAGTTATATCCCGAATTACAAAATTATCCGATTTTGGAGTTTTGGTGGGGATTTCGGCCGACTACGACCGATGAATTGCCGATTTTGGGTGCTAGTGCTTGGGAGAATTTGACATGGGCTACGGGGCATTACCGCAACGGCATTTTATTGGCTCCGGTGACGGCTAAATTGTTGGCTGATTTGATTGGGAATCAGAAATCAGATCCGTTATTGGCTGCTTTTCATTATTCGAGATTTCCTGAATCTTGGAAGGTTTAAAATGGTAAATAGTGAGATTTGTTGCTTTTTTTAAGACGAGGCAGAGCCGCATAACGAGAAACGAAAGTCAACCAAAAGGATATTTTTTGCTATAATCTAATCAGCACAATAGGGTTTTGTAAGTTATGACTTTCAGTGATGTGGTCGAGACGATCAAGAATCTTTCTACTGACGAAAAGCAAGAGCTTCAACTGTTGTTGAAGCAATATCTCCGGGAAGAACGTCGCGAAGAGATATATCAAAACTTTAAGTCAGGGCAGATTGAACAACAAAAAGGTGAACTGAAATTTTTCGCTAACATCAATGAACTCCGAGTGACGAAAGAGTAATTTTCTACTTTACAGAAGACGGAAAAGCCGTGTTTGTAGATTTGGGAAGTCATCATGAAGTATATTAATCGACACAACAGTGGCTAAAGTACCGCTGTAAGTAGCGCGCCTAACCATTTTTTTGTAAGTCCTCAATTAGTTTGCATCCTGTTTTTTGGGTTGGTTTAATTCCCTGCATTTAGCGGCAGCCAAATCGTAAGCATTTTGGTAATCGCTACCGCCTAACATCAAATCGCCGTAATATTCATAAGGTTGATTGCCATAAATCGGCAGCGGGTCGTCTTCAGGATAATCTTCTTTTGATTCTTCTAGGATTGCTTTGAGTTTCTTGACGCTGAAGCGCTGGACTGGGAAGTAATGAATGTCTTGAGCGATGAAACCGAGATGGGGAAATGTTGGGTCAACAATTCGCTCGTCGAGTTCAATCCAGCTATACTCGATGGGTTTATATGGCACTCCGGGCACAGCTAAAAAGCCTTGAACATAAATTGCGCCCTCGGTGGCTAACGCTGCTTTACAGGCGTTGTCAAAGCAGTTTTTACGGTTGCTTTTGATGCGAGTCGCCATTTCAATAGAAAGCGCCTCATCTAATAGTTCGGTCATAATCCCTTCTAATCGCGTGTGCGATTAGATTGTAGCAAATCCGAGCTATCTCCGAGCACAAAAAACGCAGCCAATTGCGATCGTCCTTCAAATTCTCGTCTCAAGGAGTTGATCCAAAATCCTCTGCGCTTCTGGATGTTGTGTCAGCTTTGGTTTCCGGGGCGGGCGGTTTGTCGATCGCCCCTATCGCCCGCCCATAAAAAGTTTTCGCCAGTAGCCCAACTTTTGAGCGTGCGATCGAGTTGGGCTACAACCCGGTACAATAAAGTGTGCCACAGACGATGCAAGCAAAAATAGTGGCATAAATTACTGAATAGCCTGCAACCAACCAATCATATTAATGCCTTCCGGTGCAGCGATTTGTTCGGCTGTTGACAGGCTTCACAGTTTTTTCTGTAAACAAAGCAGAGTTGTGATAACCTCATAAATGTGCAAAAATCGGTTCCAACAAAACTTTGGGAAGAAACGGGGAAAGTCCGGGGTAAATCCGCCGCTGTCCCGCAACTGTGATGCTAAGCGAAGCACTTATCCACACACCATAAACATACTGAATGAAAAGCGCGATCAAAAAGTCGGATTTTGTGCTAGCTCCTTATATGAAGAGCAACAACTTGAAAGCTAGTTGCCAAATACTCAATACAGTGGTTCCTTATATATGCTTATGGTTTTTAGCATTTAAAGCTGCTGCCATTTCTGTATTCCTTCTTCCGCCGATAATGGTGTTGATGACACTTTTTTCAGGACGTTGTTTCTCTTTGATGCACGATTGCGGACACTATTCTCTTTTTAGTTCCAAAAAAGTCAATCGCATTATGGGTTTCCTGCTAGGTATCATCAATGCGATTCCTCAGTACCCCTGGTCGAGGGGGCACGCTTATCACCACAAACATAATGGTAATTGGGATATGTACCGCGGCCCTTCGGCGTTGATATCCACCGAAAAATTTGCGGCGCTAAGTCCATTTAGTAAAAAGATGTATCAGTTACTCCGACACCCATTGATGCTGTTTCCCGGTGGTTTTTTCTATCTAATTATTAAACCAAGACTCGCACTGATATTGGGAACTACGGGTTTTATCCGACATATTTTTGCTTGTCTCAATCAAGATTTAGGCATGGGTTTATCTGCAATCATTGCTTCTTATAAATCCAAACATTGGTATACGACGGCTGAATTTTGGGATTTACTGTTCAACAATATTTGTGTTGTTGGTAGCTGGATTTATCTGAGCAACTTACTGGGGTTTGGCTTTTTCTGGAGTGTTTACTCAATTGTCATGACCTGTTCGGCGGCAATATTTATCTGTATTTTCTTTGTTCAGCATAATTTTGAGGGTTCCTACGCTCATAAAGCCGAAGGTTGGGACTATCTTCTGGGCGCAATTGAAGGCAGTAGTTACCTCAAATTACCGAGTATTCTCAATTGGTTTTCTGCTGATATTGCTTACCACAATATTCATCATCTCTCTGAGCGAATACCTAACTATAATCTTCGGGCTTGTCACAATGCTAATATTCACCTGCTTGCTAATTCAAAATCACTGACAATCCGCGATATTCCTGACTGCTTCCAATTCATTCTTTGGGATGCTGCTTCAGATAGTCTGCAATCGATTAAATTATTTCAGCAACAAGAAGAAATTCCCTTCAGTAATGTAGCTAATTAAAATCGGGGGGCAATAAATTTGGTGGATTCTTGCTCCCCAAAATCCTATGATTAGGGATGCAGCGAGTGGGAGAAATTTTAACAGTAACTTTCCTATAGCCATCCTCGCAGGAGTCGTAAATTTTTGACCCCACCCCCACCCTCCCCTTACTAAGGGGAGGGAGTAAGAAATTCACAAATGATTTAGGATTGCTATAGTTAAGTAGGTGGTTACAAATAAACATTAGATGGGTCTGGCGGGTTTAGCCGGGAGCTATGCTAGCAGCCAGTTTATTCTGACAAAACCCGCCCTCCTCGTGACCAGTTTATTTGCACCTGCCTATTTATCTAGGGTCTAACTCTAGATCACTCAAAGTATCTGTCACTTGTCAATGCAGCAATTCCTCTAATTTTTGCTGGTTCCACAAATACTGATAAAGCCCTGTTTGCCCTACCAATTCAAGGTGAGTGCCACTCTGAACTATTTCTCCTTGCTCCATCACAAAAATGCGATCGGCACTAGCCGCCGCCGACATTTGATGCGAGATAAAAATTACTGTTTTGCGATCGGTTCCCGTTGCCAAGTTTCGCAAAATGTCGGTAGCAGTTTGATTGTCAACACTGGAAAGAGCGTCATCCAAAATTAACACCGGGGCGTCAACTAACAAAGCGCGAGCAAGTGCTGTCCGCTGCCGCTGTCCACCGGATAAAGTAATGCCGCGCTCGCCGACAACTGTTTTGTACTGCTGCGGAAAGTTGAGGATTTCGGCGTGAATTTGTGCTTGTTTGGCCGCCGCTTCAATCTCCGGCTGTTCCGCTAAAGGGTTTCCGTAGCGGATGTTATTCTTGATGGTAGTGCCGAACAGAAAGCTTTCTTGCGGAACGTAGGCGATCGCCCCGCGCAATTCGGTCAATTTTACCTTGGTAATATCCTGTCCGTCTACAAATAACTCGCCCGGATCGATATCTAGCAAGCGTGGCAGCGCATTAGCTAAAGTTGATTTTCCTGAGCCGATCGCCCCAACAATTGCGACAGTTTCTCCCGGTTTTATGGTAAAATCAACATCTTTAAGCGCGGGTGTCTTAGCGCCCGGATAAGTATAATTTAGATGGCGAGCCGCAATTTCGCCTTTGACTGGAGTTGCAAGTTCAACTGCATCGAGAGCATCCTTAATTTGCGGTTCCACCGTCAGAATTGATTCGATGCGATCGACACTCACTTCTCCCCGCTGGTAAGCAGTAATTGTGAAACCCAACAGCGCCGTCGGAAACACCAAACGCTCCACATAAATCAGCAACGCTACAAAATCGCCAATGCTAATTTGACCATTAGCAATTGCCCCGCCACCAGCAGAAAGCAGCACCAACAAACTAATGCTTGCCAAACCGCCCAGCAGCGGAAAAATAAAGTTTCTAGTTTTTGCTAATTCCAAATTTGCTGATAGCAACTTCGCATTGGAATTGCGAAAAGCTCGGCGTTCGTTTTCTTCTTGAGCGTAGATTTTAATTACGGACATCCCGCTCATATCTTCTTGAATTAAATCGCTCATCGCCGACAATTCCTCTTGCACGGCTAACTGTTGGATGCGAAGTTTGTCGCTAAATAACTGTACCAAAACCAGCATTAAAGGATAAACTGCGATCGCAAACAGTGTCAGCCTTACATTAATCCCCAGCATCACCGGCAAAGTCAAAGCATAGGCAAATGCCGTATTCGCCAAACTCAGCACCGCAAACCCCACCAAGCGCCGAATATTGTCCAAATCGGAAGTAGCGCGGTTAATTAAATCTCCTACCGTATTGGCTGCAAAATAAGACGGTTCTAATGTTAATAAATGATTAAATATTTGCTGTTTGAGGTCAAATTCGACTTGACGCCCGACGCCAAACAGCAAAATCCGCGACGCCATCCGAATCACCCACATGATTGAGGCGAGAATCAGAATTAGTGCCACGAAATTGAAAACTTCGTCAAATTTAGTCGCCACTTGCAGAGTGTCAACTGAATTCCGAATCAGCAGGGGGATGTAAACGCCCACAGCATTGACAACTAATAGTGAAAAAACGCCCCAGAAGGTTGGTTTCCAGTGCGGGCGCATATAAGAGCCGAGTTTTTGCAGTCGAGAATAACGAGCCATTTGTTAGTGCGTAATTTGAGATTGATTGAGGAAAGGAAGAAGGTTCGGCAACGAGCAATGTACGGGATGTAACGGATGGATGCTGAAGGAAGAAGGAGTCTTCCCCAAGGTTTTCAGCAATTAAGAACGTGCTAATAGTCTTGGCGGTTGCTATAGGGATGAGAATTAAATAAAATCCACTTTTCATGACTGTTGTGGGACGCCCATCCCACAAGAAAAAAGGGAAATTATTTAATTGACGATCCATAGAAGGTAGAAATCTGAAAAAATAATAGAAGCTCTATCGAAAGGTAGATGACCGAAAACACAAGTTAAGAAATTTTTAATAAAAAATCTGCTTTGGGATAACGCGCCATCAAAATTGGGTTTAGGCCTGAACCAAAACCTGATTATATCGATATGTAACAAACCACATTATTATATCTGTGGCGACACGAGATATGTGGGGACACGGCATTGCCTTGTCCTTAGCCACCCGGAACGATCGCCCAAATCTCCCATCCGCCCCCCCAATCCCCCACACGGTTGAGGCGCGCTACAATCAAAAATCGATCGACTTAGCACTCAGACTCAGAGAGTGCTAAATTTGCTAATGTAAGCGATTGGAGACAAACATGACAAAAATAGTTGCATTTAGCGACAAATCTCGCCGGGCACTAGAACGCGGCGTCAATCAACTCGCCGATGCTGTCCGCATCACCTTGGGCCCGAAAGGCCGGAATGTCCTATTGGAAAAGAAATACGGCAGTCCCCAAATCGTTAACGACGGTATCACCGTTGCTAGGGATATCGAGCTCGAAGACCCCCTGGAAAATGCTGGCGCTCGCTTAATTCAAGAAGTCGCCTCCAAAACTAAAGATATCGCAGGCGACGGCACAACAACCGCAACGGTTATCGCTCAATCCCTCATTCGCGAAGGTTTGAAGAATGTCGCAGCAGGCGCAAACCCAGTCGCGCTGCGCCGGGGTATTGAAAAAACGATCGCCCACTTGGTGCTGGAAATCGAGAAATTGGCCAAACCCGTCGAAGGAAGCGCCATTGCTCAGGTCGCCACTGTCTCCGCCGGTAACGACGAAGAAGTCGGCGCCATGATTGCCCAAGCAATGGAAAAAGTCACGAAAGACGGCGTAATTACTGTTGAAGAGTCGAAATCTCTGACAACGGAATTGGAAGTGGTCGAAGGGATGCAGTACGATCGCGGATATCTTTCTCCGTATTTCGTCACTAACACCGATCGCATGGAAGTTGAGTACGAAAACGCTCGCATCCTGATTACCGACAAAAAAATTAGCTCAATTCAAGAACTAATTCCAGTTCTCGAAAAAATCGCCCGCACAGGTCAACCGCTGCTAATTATCGCCGAAGATATTGAAGGCGAAGCTTTGGCAACTCTGGTAGTCAACAAAGCCCGCGGCGTATTGAACATCGCAGCAACCAAATCTCCTGGTTTTGGCGATCGACGCAAAGCTATGCTTCAAGATATCGCCGTACTCACCGGCGGTCAACTGATTTCTGAAGAAGTCGGACTCAGCATCGATACCGCAACCCTAGAAATGCTCGGTACCGCCCGCAAAATTACGATCGACAAAGAAAACACCATCATTGTTGCTGGCGACGAACACAAAGCTGACGTGCTAAAACGGATCGAGCAAATCCGCAAACAGCTAGAAGCGACGGATTCCGACTACGACAAGGAAAAGCTAACCGAACGCATCGCCAAACTCGCCGGCGGCATCGCTGTAATTAAAGTCGGCGCAGCTACCGAAACCGAGCTCAAAGACCGTAAACTGCGTATTGAAGACGCTCTGAACGCTACTAAAGCTGCTGTGGAAGAAGGTATCGTTGCCGGAGGTGGCACGACCCTAATTCACCTGATTACAAAAATAGATGCGATCAGAAATACTTTAGACACCGAAGAACAAGTAGGCGCTGACTTGGTGAAGAAAGCTTTGGAAGCACCTTTGCGTCAAATCGCTGATAATGCCGGCGTTGAAGGTTCCATCGTC
Source organism: Microcoleus sp. AT8-A3 (assembly GCF_036705675.1). Classification (NCBI taxonomy): domain Bacteria; kingdom Bacillati; phylum Cyanobacteriota; class Cyanophyceae; order Oscillatoriales; family Microcoleaceae; genus Microcoleus; species Microcoleus sp. AT8-A3. Next base: position 50,330 of record NZ_JAUBVD010000036.1, on the reverse strand, counting down.
ATCGAACGAGTGCGGGCGAGCGAGTTCAACGTTGGCTACAACGCTCTTACCGACGTGTACGAAGATATGATTGCCGCCGGGATTATTGACCCGGCTAAGGTAGTGCGATCGGCTTTGCAAAATGCCGGTTCCATTGCTGGCATGGTGTTGACCACTGAAGCTGTGATTGTCGAAAAACCCGAGAAGAAAAAAGCCGGTGGCGACATGGGCGACATGGGCGGCATGGGCGGCATGGGCGGCATGGGCGGCATGGGCGGCATGGGCGGCATGGGCGGCATGGGCGGCATGGGCATGATGTAGTCTTCAGCCATAAGCACCATGCGTGTAAACAAGCGCGTCTTATGTACTACCCGTCTACTGTTTGACGATTAAGGCAGCTTATCCCCCCGGCATCCTGATAGTCCGGGGGGATTTTTCATTCTCTTGTAGGGGCAATCCCCCGTGGTTGCCCCAATATTTGAAACACCGATTCCCTCGTCCGTGGAGGGGGTCGGCACGGGCACTACCCCTACAAAAGCCTGATTTTCATGAGAATGAAACAGCCCTGCTTCTTAAGGGAGATGCAATGGGGCTCGGCATTAAGCTATAAGCGATAGTTCTCAGGGATTTTAAGCTGAAGTTGCCACCTATGCAGTGCGGGCCCTCTCGGTCAAGTTACATCCTTCCCAGAAACCGCGTCTCCCCCTCTCCCCTGATCCTTTAAGAGGACGGAGTTACATTGTTGCTGTGCAAGTCTTGAGGAGATTGAAACAGAGTTTCGAGATAAACTCTCGCAGCTTGGCGATAACTGCGCGAAGCTTCAGGCGTACCGCTATCGGCATTCTGCAACAAAAACAGCGACAGGGCGGCGCAAAATACTCGGTCTAGATCCCATTCAGGATGGGTTTCCAGGTAAGTTTTGAGAGAATCGTGCAGCGTTTCGGGAATTTCAGCAAAAATACTGACTGTTGGGTTGATCATTTTGTTTAGTCTCGCTAATAAATTGAAAACAGAACCCCCCTTCGGCCGGATACAGGTGCAGGCACAGCCGAAATCAGAGCGCTTTTTTTTAGGTCGGTCGCATCATTGTGCGCTATGGGGGGGTGGGTTTGTCAATGTTGCGAAATATTACAAAGTCCTTTAGATAAAAAAAAGGTTTACCAAATAATCAGCTTTTCAGGGATTTTTTTGTTACATATCTTTATGTGTTGGGGGGTTTATGAGGAATTAGCCAGCAAGTTAAGGAAATCCCCAATTCCGCAGCAAGATGCTACCGTGCCGTTAATTTCTGTGGAAAACTTTGTCGGATCTGTGGAAAACCTCAGACTTGCCTGTGGAAACGCTGTGGAATGTTTAGGGAAAAGTCAGGGAAAAAATAAGAATTGCAAAGGGCATGGGGCATGAGGCATGGGGCATGGGGCATGGGGCATTGTTGACTGTTGACTGTTGACTGTTGACTGTTGATTAATGTTATTGGTTATTTGTTATTAGCCACTGCAAAGGATTAACCACTGACAACTGACAACTGACAACTGACAACAGTCAACTGACTAAGTGCCACTCTGCTGCTTTTTGGCGGATGGTTGCCAATTCTGCCGGCGGCATTTTGTCGAGATTGGCTAAGATAAAGCTCATGCGACCGATCGACTGAAGTTTGTCCCGGTGGCGCGCTAGGAAATCCCAGTAGAAGAAGTTGAAGGGACAGGCGTTTTCGCCCGATCGCACAGTGCGATCGAATTTGCACCCCCGACAATAATCGCTCATTTTATTGATGTAATTGGCAGAAGCAGCATAGGGCTTCGAGGCCAACACACCGCCGTCAGCAAACAAACCCATGCCCAGCACATTAGTCTGCATTACCCAGTCGTAGGCATCCACAAACGCACTGTGGAACCATTTTTCTAGCTCCTGGGGCGAGATTCCCGCAATTAGACCAAAATTGCTCAAAATCATCAACCGCTGGATATGGTGCGCGTAACCGCTGCCTTCGACTTGAGTTAAAACTTGGCGCAAACAGTTCATATCTGTTTTACTAGCGTCCCAAAAAAACTCCGGCAGCGGCTGAGTGTGGTTGAACCAATTCTTTTCAAAATAATCAGCATCCACGTAAAAATACACACCGCGAATGTATTCTCGCCAGCCCAGAATTTGGCGGATAAAACCTTCGACGCCGTTTAAATTTAAGTTTTTTTCGAGGTAGGCTGTTTCGGCGGCTTGAATAACTTCTAAAGGATGAAGTAATCCAATATTGAGATACGGAGAAATTAGGGAATGCCACATTGTTTCCTCCCCCGTTACCATCGCGTCTTGATAAGGGCCAAAAGCGGGGAGACACTGTTGGATGAAATTATCTAATACTTGCAGTGCTTGCTCTCGTGTAACCGCCCAGCGAAAAGGTTCAATGTTTCCGTAAGTTGGGAAAGATAGAGATTTAACTTGTGCGATAACTTCTTGAGTTATGGCGTCCGGTTCAAACCAGAGAGGTTTCGGGGTATCCAGTTTTCCTTTGGGTGGCTGACGATTTTCTTTGTCAAAATTCCACTTCCCTCCCACAGGTTTATTGCTGCTATCCATTAAAACTTGAAAACGCTGGCGGCTGGCTCGATAGAAGTCTTCCATTAACAAACGTTTGCGGCTTGAAGCCCAATCTTTGAATTCTGTTTGTGTCCAGAGGAATTGATTGTTGGGAATTATGGTTATTGGACAGGGGAGTTGCAAGTTTTGAACGAGCTGTAAAAAAGGTCGATCGTTCGGAGCCATTACCCGCACTTCGGTGATGTTGTGAGCTTGTATCCAAGCTTTGAGAGGTGCTTCAAAGTCCTCCGATTTTGTGTAAGTAACTTGCCATCCACTGCCGCGCAATTCTTTAGCGAAGTGCCGCATGGCCGACCAAATTAATACTAATTTTTGTTGGTGGTAGCGCCGCTGTTGAACGTGCTGCCAAGATTCAATTAAAATTATCGGTAGGGAGGGTTTATCATCTGTGCGGTTGAGAGCAGCTTGGTTCTCCCACAGTTGATCGCCTAATATCCAAACGCCAACAGTCATTTTACTTGTTTTTTAGTGAAACTTATTTTTTACTTTTTATGATGCCTGGTGGTCTAGTCAAGAAACTTAATTTATTGACAACTCACAACTCATAAGTTTTCAGGACAACCTGAAAACTTACTAGAGCATAACATTGATTTCCAAAGATAGGGACACCGACCAGCAAATTTAAATTTTATGTCCGTGTATCCTTCAGATGTTAATAACTTGGTCAGCGTATCTACTGAAAAAAATTTAATGTGACCGTTATCCCAAAGCACGGTAAAATGTTGATCTAGTTTGCCAGAAATCGCTAAGACTAGATTTTTAAAATAGCCGTGATATGGTGTGGAAATAATTAATCTTCCTCCCGGATTGAGGCATCTTTTTGCAGTTTTTGCTAGTTCTTTAGGATAAAGCAAGTGTTCGATTACTTCAATAGCTAAGACAACATCAAATGAGTTCAAAATATCGGTATCTGGAAGGTCGTAAATATCTGCTTCGATAAACTGACAATCGGGGAAACTTTGACGGGAGATGGCAATTCCGGCCGCTGAAGTGTCAACGCCGACAACTTCGCAGCCGTGCTCTGCGATAACGTGACTGAGGCTGCCATTGCCGCAGCCGAGATCCAAAACTCGGAGTTTTGTCTTGCTGGTATGCTGAAGTGTCGCCAGCATTTCTAAAAGGGGAGATATCAAATATGCGTGATGATATCTCGGACGGTTGTTTGTGTAATAATACGTATAATTGGTAAAGTTTTTTTTCATCGATTAAGCTATGGAGATTATTGCCGAGACCGCGAATTTACCGAGCGTGGGTCCACTGTTTGGGCCAAGGTTCCCCACATTACGGTTGTCAGAGTCGATCGGCAGCTCGATCGTCTCATTCTTTTTGTTTGACAGGTGAATTATTTTCACTGAATCAATCGGATGGCAAAACAAATCTTTGACAGGGTGCCAAATCTCACATCGCCCATCTCTGGCCAACCTCTCGAAGGCATTGGGAAAGAAAAAGTCCGATCGAACAAGAATGATCTCTGTACACTAGCCGGAAACCGAACTTTTTGCCTGTTAATTGGGGGCGAGTGCATCTATGCGATTCTAGCTTCAAGCAACGGCGGTATGTCCACCCGACGCTTTTTGCAGCCTGAAAAAATGGCACCTGGGCGATTGGATGCCAGTCGTTCCGAGAATTGAGAAGGGAAGTGTGACCGAAATCACAGGCATTTGCGAAACAAATTGCTGAGCATCTTTGGCCCCACACACTTAGAATCGAGATTATTACAGTGGCTTCTATAATTGTGTTTAAATGTTGTTCGGAAGCTGTGTTGTCCAGTCAGCAGAGCCCCCTAGACAGATTCATGCTTTCGGTCTGGTTTATTTCACTTTAATGGTCGCTGTTGGGTGTTGCACCTTAATTTAGATATTTCCTATGGTTAAGTTAGGTCAATCCTCCTTTCGCCGTATTTTACTGTCGCGGATTTTGTTGCTCAGCGTACCTGTTCTACTGGTGGGGGAGTATGTTACCTATCGCAAGGCACGCTCGACGCTTCTGGAAACTGCTCGTCAAAACTTGACAGAAAGTGCAGTCAGAAAAGCAGACACTATTGAACAGTGGGCGAAATCGCTGAAGTCGAATCTGATCGGCGCTTCGGAAAGCTCGATGTTGCAGTCGGTAGATCCGAAGGATTATCAAAAGTTTATTGCCCAATTAGGGCAGCGGTTGCCAGCGCAGGTTGATTGCTTGCAATTGACTAATTTAAAGACAAATCAAGTGATAGCAAGCACTTGCGGGCAGCAGCCGATTCAGTCGTTGCCGGCAAAATTTTGGCCGCCCGTACAGCAGCAGCAAACGCTGCTGGACGACAAGAGCGTTTACATCAGTCTGTCCTTACCTCCGCAGCGACAGGGGACAGCAAACGATCAGAATGTGACTTTGGGGGCTGAGGATTTTCCCGATGCGGGTAAAGAAGGCCGCGATAGCCAAGCGAGTTTGGTGTTGAGCGCTCCTGTTTACATTCGTCGGGGCAATACCCTGCAGTTGAGTTATGCTTTGAGTTTGCAGTCGGCCTTGCCTGTCCAAACCAGCGCTCCCAAGGGTTCTTTAGCTGGCTATACGGTGGCGATCGACCAAGATGGGACGATTTTGGCGCACCCGAATATCAATCGCGTGGGCCGCAATATTGACCAAGAGGCAGATGCCGCTCGACTAAAAAGTATTGTCAGAAGGGCGATCGCCGGCGGAACAGCTTTTCTCCACCTATTTTCCTTTGAAAGAAATGGTGTAGAGTTGCTAGCAGGATACGCCGCTATCCCGAGTCCTTCAACTACACAGGAGAACAGCAAGTGGATTATTTTAGCTGTCTCTCGTTTAGATTACGCTCTGTCGGGTTTGGAAGAAATTCAGCAAGTTTTATTTAATTTAATTGTAGGTTTGGTTGCTGCTAGTATCATCGCCACTTTATATCTGTCTCGCGACTTGGCGCGTCCTGTGGAAAAACTGAGAGACTACGCGATGAAAGTAGATACAGAAGCGTCGCAGACAGTGCCCCAAGATTTCCAAATTAGGGAATTCAATCAACTATCAGAAGCACTCAACAGCATGGTGCAGCGCCTTAGATCCTGGGCAAAAGAATTGGAAGTCGCCACCAAAGAAGCGCAAGTTGCCAATCAATTAAAAAATGAATTTTTGGGGAATATTTCTCACGAATTGAGAACGCCGCTCAACGGAATTATTGGTTTTATTCAAATTGTGCGGGACGGCTACTGCGATGACCGAGATGAAGAAATGGAATTTTTACAGCGGGCCCACGACTCGTCAATGCAATTGCTCAATATTATTAATGATATTTTGGACATTGCTAAAATAGAATCCGGCACGTTCTCCATGATGTTAGAAGTAGTTGATATTACTCAGGTACTTGAAGACGCGATTGATTTGCAAGCGAGTCCAATCGAGGAAAAAGGCTTGAAGTTAAGTTTGCCAGCTCCTCACGATCCGATTATTGTTCATGCCGATCCGGAGAAGCTAAAACAGGTGTTTTTAAATGTTTTGAGCAATGCGGTTAAGTTTACAGAGTCGGGCAGCATTAATATATCTGTGCGACTAGAGTCGAGAACTAATTCTGGTAGTTTTAACGGCAGTGCTGAAAGTACGACGGGCCCCAGCGGTCAAAGCGATTGGGTGGTGGTGACAATTAAAGATACGGGAATTGGTATCGATCCCGAGCACCAGCAGAAATTGTTTCAACCTTTTGTGATGGCTGATGGTTCTACAACTCGCAAGTTTGGCGGTAACGGTTTGGGCTTGGCTATCTCGCGAAGGATAATGGAATCTATGAGCGGAAGCATTACCCTGCACAGCGCGGGCGTGAATCAAGGTACTACGGTGATGATTTCTTTGCCTGTCAATCAGCAGTCAAGTTTTTATTTTCACAGCCCCGACTTAGTAACGGAAAAGGGAAGTTTTAAAAATTGAGGAGTGATGTTCCCCATCTAAAATCTCAAATCTAAAATGGTATTAGGGGCTGTCCGCCGAGTTCGAGGGATTTGCTCAAAGTGCTGAGAATGCGGATTAATTCGACGGAGGCGGTGCCCGAAGAGGTAAGACAGGGGGTATTTGTTTGCACGGAATTGAGGAAGCGATCGCACACTCGCCTCAGCGGTTCTACTTGTTCTAAACTCAACACTTCGCGGTGTCTGAGGCTCTTTGGCTGCGGCGCGATCGCACTTTCAAAAGAGTTATTCTCTTCGCCTCCCCAATCTGGATTCCCACGCTGCACAATCAGGGGAGTTTCTGGCGACATTTCGTCAAAAATCAAGGTTCCCAAACTGCCAACAACTGTTAAGCGCCGTTGTTTGTCGGGATTTAGCCAGCACAGGTGAATAAATGCTTGAAATCCGTCGGGATAGGTGAGCGTTACCCAAACTAAATCTGCTAGTTTTTCTGCAGGATTAGTAGTCAGCAGTGAAGGAGAAAATTGATTTTCAATTTCTGCTGCTTCTTGATTTATTCCTTCTTCCCTATTTCTTCTTCCTTCTTCCTTCTTTTTGACATCCATTACATCCGTTACATCCGTTACATCCGTTACAGAATCCGTTGCCGAACTTCCCTCTTCCTTCGGAAAAACAGTGCCGATCGCCCTTACTTCAATTGGCGTTTGTTCCAACCAAGTATTGAAAATAGCGATATCGTGAATAGCCAAGTCCCAAAGGGCATCAACGTCATGGCGCACCGGTTCAAAATGGGTGCGCTGGGCGTAACCGTAGCGCAATTTTCCAAGTTGATGCTGTTGAATAATTCTTTGGCCTCGATCGACTGCTGGATGAAACAGATAAGTGTGGTCAACGAAGAGTTGCCGCTGTTGTTTTTCGGCTAATTGACAGAGTTCTATTGCTTCAGTCAGGTTGAGGGCGAGGGGTTTTTCTGCTAAGACGTGGTAGCCTTGTTTCAGCGCTGCGGCTGCGAGGGTGTAGTGTGTGGAAGCTGGAGTGGCGATCGCCACAGCTTGCAGTCCCGGCAAGGCTTGCACTTGAGACCAATCGGTAGCTAGAATCACCGAGGCATCAAGATTAAACTGTTTTTGAACGGCAGCCAATGAATCTCGATTCGGGTCTACCACCGCTAAAACTTGGCTGTTGGGATGTTCGAGAAAGTTGCGAATTAGGTTAACTCCCCAGCGGCCTGCACCCAATACAGCTATTCCGATTTTCATTAATTATAAGTTCAAAAATCGCACAGCAATTTTAGCATATTTTGTTATTATTATCTATGTTTTAACTCAAAAAAATCACTGTTGACTGTTGACTGTTTGCAGTAGTTATTGGTTATTGGTTATTGGTTATTGGTATCAGCTAAGGAATGAGAATTAAATAACTTCCACTCTTGAAAGTGGGATGGGCGGGACGCCCATCCTTTTTGGACGGGCTATAAGAGCCCATCCCACAATAACAATTAAAATTGTAAGTTATTTAATTCGCGCTCCTAACAAATAACCAATAACTGATAACACCAGTCAACAGTCAACAGTCAACTGACTACTCACTACCAACTAATTTATTGAAAGCTGCCTGAGCCGCTGCTTGTTCGGCCGCTTTGATCGATCGACCTTTTCCCTCTGCTACCAACTTTCCCTGAATGAGAACTTCTGCGGTAAAACGATCCTCTCCGCCCTGCACTGTCCCAGTTTCTTGCACGCTATATTTAGGCAAAGTTTTGTATTTGCCTTGAGTCAACTCTTGGAGAGCAGCTTTGTAGTTTTGGCGAGCCGGATCGCTGCGGATTTCCGCCGCTAAGCGTTGAAAGTGAGAATCTAGCCAAGGGCGAATTAATTCTAAGCTTTGGGTACTCAAATAAAGCGCAGCCAGTACCGCTTCCAAAGCATCGGCCAGCCGGGGCTCAGCGCCTGTTTTGTCTGCAGCGGCGCTGCTGGAAACAATTAAATAGCGATCGAACCCGTAACTTTCAGCGATTTTAGCAAGAATGCGATCGCTCACCAAGATCGATCGAATCGCAGCAAATTCTCCCACTGTACAGTCAGGATAAATCTCAAACAACAATTCCGACGCAGCCAGCCGCACTACTGCATCCCCGACAAACTCTAGTTGCTCGTAATTCGCCTTAGCTGACGCGCTCGCATGAGTCAAAGCTAAATCGACGAGATGCCATTTTATCGAAGCATTCTTCGTCAGTCCCAATTTTTCAATTAATGTTTCAAGTTGCTTTTGGCGACCCGGATAAATCATACCATTTTAGATTTTAGATTTTAGATTTTAGATTTTAGATTTTAGAAGTGGGAATCACGGATGACTATCCGGGTTTGGAGCTTTTCAAAAGTTGCATTATTTTTTTTAACAGGTATCAGATTCATATTAATAAAAAAAATTTAGTTGAAAGACTAAATATTCCTCCGGGTGCTTATGGTGCACCTTACCCAAAATCTTCCTCCGGGTGTGCAGTGCACACCTTTCCCAACATAAAACAGGTCGAAAAGATTTGTTGACCTGATTCCCAAGCGGTAGTTTTAATTAAATGGGGGGAGGAAAAAGTCGGACATAAGCCGGGTTCTGTTCTCTCAACTGCAAGCAGTTTTCGAGGGCAGTTATCTATCTGGGACGCCTGTTACCAGACGCCTCAAGCGGTACCAAAAAACGGAACTGGTAAAAAACCAACCATAGTCCCTCCGACCTTGCTCCCAACTGGGGTTTACCGAGCCAGCACCTCTCGATGCTGCTGGTGCGCTCTTACCGCACCTTTGCACCCTTACCAAATTAGTTGTTGCTTCCCAGTCAAAAATCCTCAGTTACTTACTAATGGCCAATGACTGCTGACTAATGACTAATTGGCGGTATCTTTCTGTGGCACTATCCTCACGATCGCTCGCACTGGGCGTTACCCAGCAAGTTTGGTTTTTCGGGAGCCCGGACTTTCCTCAGACAAGCTTTCGCTAATCCGCAACCGCCTGCGCCTACTTTTTCCCCAGATTTATTGTACGCGATCGTTCGTCAATCTATTTGGGATTTGAGATTGAATATTTTAAATTGTCGCCCACTTAACTTGGACATTTGTGTTTACTCTCACATCTGGCACTATTGTCAATAAGCTTTTTATGAACAGGCTTTCCGGCCTGTTCCACAAGAGATGAATTTTATTGTGGAACAGGCCGGAAAGCCTGTTCTTGACAATGGTGCAACATTTGTGTTTATTCAAACTCTTGTACGGTGGGCCCGAAAGCCCGCCCAACAATTACAGCATATTCCAGGTTTGTGAAGTACACCTCAGAAACCGGGTTTCTTTACAGTTCTAGCCTTTAAACTGATTCTGTTCAAGAAACCCGGTTTCTCTGTACTACACATATATGGAATATGCTGTAAATTTCCCTGCAACTCCCTTAAAATCACTCACGGATGAATCAGGGGGCACAAAAGTTGGCAATTATCATCCAAGGATTTATCGCACGGATTCAACTAGGGGCAGGAAACCTTTTCACCTAACAGGATTTTGAATTCTTCAATCTTTAATACCCAATCTCAAATCTTCAATTCGGTTACTTTAATGAGTCATCTTTGATAGTAGAAAAATTATCAAACCAGCCGCGGCGCCAGAAAAAGTAAACTAAACCAGATGCGATTCCTACCATAACAGCCCAACACAGCGGATAGCCAAAATACCAATTCAGCTCCGGCATATTCAAGGGCGATTTCTCTGTATTGAAATTCATCCCGTATACTCCCGCCACAAAAGTTAGAGGAATAAATATACTCGAAATTACCGTCAGCAATTTCATGATTTCATTCATTTTATTACCAACCGAAGACAAGTAAACATCCATCAAACCAGAAGACAACTCTCGATAGGTTTCCACCATATCCATCACCTGCACCGTGTGATCGTAACAGTCCCGCAGGTAAATTCGCACCTCTGGACTAATCAAATCACTACTATCTCGAATCAAAACATTAATTGCATCCCGCTGCGGCCAAATGGCGCGGCGCAGCGTCAGCAATTCTCGCCGGATTTTATAGATTTTTTCCAGGGTTTTGCGGGTGGGGTTCACCACCACTTCATCCTCTAATTCTTCAATGCGCTCTCCGTAAACTTCTAATACAGGGAAGAATCCATCTATAATCGAATCTAACAGAGTATAAGCCAGATAATCTGCGCCGTGTTTGCGAATCATTCCTTGTCCTTTACGAATGCGATCGCGCACTGGTTCAAAACAATCATAGTCCGGTTCTTCCTGAACAGTTAGCAGGTAATGCTTGCCCAAAATAAAACTTACTTGTTCTTTATGAAAAGTATCTGATTCTGGATGCAGCATCACCATCCAAGCAATGATTAAAAGATGTTCTTCATAGTCTACTACTTTCGGTCGCTGGGGAACATTAACTACATCTTCCTGAGCCATTACGTGCAAATTAAATACTTCGGCCATTTGCCGCCAAGTTTCTTTGTTTCCTAATCCCAACATATCAACCCAAGAAACAGATGCTGTATCTAAATACGCAGCCGCTTTTTGAGGATTTGCCAAGTGGGCGCGAGTAGCTGCTGTGTCGCAATAGTCAATTAATACAATCTCCGGAGGCGGCGCATCGGGTTCTAAGTCGAGAGTTCCCGGCGGAGCCCCCTGATCGTCATAAAAATAGTCAACATAGGAATCATCATCATTATCTTCTTCTTCTTTAATTTGTTTGGCAACGGCACTAGAAGTATGTATGTTTTTGTATACCATGCTAATATTCCTGACTTTTAGAACCTTTAATTAGATTATCATTTTTCTGGTGCAACTACCAATTACCAATGACTAATTACCTCTGCCGAATTGGAATCTCGATCGCAAATTCAGTTCCCTCTCCAGGCGCGGAAATGCAATGCAGCGTCCCTCCGTGTCTTTCCACCACAATCTGATAGGAGATAGACAGTCCCAAACCTGTACCTTTGCCTACTGGTTTAGTAGTAAAAAACGGGTCAAATACCCGACACTTAACAGGCTCTGCCATGCCATACCCGTTATCTGAAATTACGATCGCCACCCGATTGTTCTCCAGCAACTCCGTGCGAATCCGAATCCACGGCAATGCCGCGCAACTTAAAGGTAAACTAGGAAAATCTTGCCGCTCCTCTTCCGAATAACTAGACAATTCCAACTTCCGCTGCCTGACATCTGCTAAAGCATCAACAGCATTATTTAAAATATTCATAAACACTTGATTTAACTGTCCCACGTAGCACTGTATCTGCGGCAGTTTCCCATATTCTTTAACTATTTGAATAGGACGATTTCTGCCATTTTCTTTAATCTTGTGTTGCAAAATCAACAGAGCACTGTCTATTCCTTCGTGAATATTAACACGCTTAAGATCGGATTCTTCCAGGCGCGAAAAGTTACGCAAAGACAGAACTATTTGGCGAATTCTATCTGCTCCGGTTTGAATTGAGCTCAGCAGGTGCGGGAAATCCTCTTTCATGAATTCCAGTTCTATTTCTTCTGCCAATTCTTGGATAACCGCCACAGGTTCCGGGTAGTGTGCTTGGTACAAACTGCACAGTTGCAGCAAGTTTTTGGCATACTCACTAGCGTAAGTGATATTACCGTAAATAAAACTAACAGGATTATTGATTTCGTGAGCAATTCCCGCCACTAGCTGTCCCAAACCAGACATTTTTTCCGCTTGAATTAGTTGAGCTTGAGTCCGGCCTAATTGTTTCAATGTTTGCTCTAGCTGGCGATTTTTATGTTTTAATTGAGCTTCGGCTTGTTTGCGCTTGGTAATATTGCGAGCTAGAATAATAATCTGATCTGAATTAAACGGCAACAGTCGGGCTTCATAAGTTGTTTCTCCTTCCGACATGGAAAGCGAATATTCTATATCGATGGAATTTCTTGTTTCGGAAACTTCAAAGATTGCTTGGGTAAATTGGCAGGCGACATTGTGTGGCAATATGTCTGTCATTCGTTGACCAATAAAATGTTCGGGAGGCACGTATAAAACCGAGGAAGTTCCTGACAAATAATCCACGATTTTACCGTCAGCATCTAGTCGAAAATACAAATCAGGTAAAGCGCGAAAAACAGCTTCTAACTCTAAAGTTTTTTGGCGCAATGCTTCCTCTGCGTAGTACCGATCGCTAATATCAAAAATCACCCCGTCCAAATAGCAAACGTTTCCCTCTGCGTCGAACACAGGAGAACCCTTATCCCAAACCCATTTAACCGTGCCGTCTGCTGCGAGCAAGCGGTATTCCAAGTTATAAGACTCTTTGTTTTCTATGCCTTGCCGAATAGTTTCTTCTACTTTTGCCAAATCTTCCGGGTAAATAATACTAGCAAAAGTCCGGCTTCTCCTGTCCAAAACCCAAATAAAATCTGCCGCATGGTAGCCAGTTAATAAGTAAACGGCATCGCTAATAAAATTAGTCGAAAAATCGCACTTCCAGCGATAAACCACTCCGGGAATATTAGCTACCAAAGACCTAAATCTTGATTCACTTCTACGCAAAGCTGCTTCCGATTCATGTCTTTCTGTAATATCGTGAGCGAAAGCTAGCACTGCAAATACATTGCCTTCAGCGTCGCGCAGGGGAAGTTTTTGGGTGTCCAAAATATGTACTGAACCGTCTGCAACAGTAGCCATATCGCAGGGATTGTGGATAATTTCGCCTGCCAGTACAGCAGAGTCGTCTGTGCGGAATCCTCGGATATTTTTGGCAGAATTTCCAAACACTAGCTCTACTGAAAACCCTAAGTCTAAATCAGATTTGCTAAGGATTTCTTCGACTGTTTTACCAATCGATCGAGCGAAACTATTGTTGACCAAAATATAGCAAAAATTTTTGTCTTTGGCAAAAATCCAGTCGCTGGTTTTGTCTATAACTGTACGCAGGAATTGTTCGGAACGTTCGGTTTTTTCCAAAGCTACCTGCAGTTCTAGTTCTAGGCGCTTGCGAGCAGTAATGTTTTCAAAAGCAACACCGACGCAGTTGTTGGGTAATGGAAAAGCTTTAATAGAAAAAGCGCGAGTTATTCGACCCCCTTCATCGCAGTCAATATCTTCAAGTTCTACGGCTTTCTGGGTGCGAATTACCGAAGCAAATGCTTGGGGAATGTTTTTCGATCGCAGGTGGGGAAAAATCTCGTCGATTGTCATTCCCAAAACATCAGCCATTTCTAATCCGGTAAATAGGGTAGCTGCAGGATTGGAGGCGATCGCCCTGAGAGTGCTATCATCGTCTATATTTTCTAAATGGTAGACGTACAAACCAATTTGCATATTCTCCACAATTTGGTCGTAGAGGCGCACGCTTTCGTCTACCTGCCTGCGTTCGGTAATATCTTCAGTAATCCCCAAAACGTACTGAGGACGGCCTGCGGCGTCGAGAATTGGCACTTTGCGGGTGTGCAGTATTCTCATACCTTTGTGGCGAGTTTGGATCGGCTCTTCGGCTATGTCTTTAACATTAGATTGGTTGCGATCGCCTGTCAATATTTCCCTGTCTTGAGCAGTAAAAACATCAGCTTGTTCTTTGGGGTAAATATCGTAGTCATTTTTGCCGATCGCCTCATCAGAGGTAACACCTGCGATCGTTTCTCCCGCTTTATTCCACAGCACAAATTTCAGCGAAGAAGCATCTTTAGCAAAAACTCCCACCGGCAGATTTTCTACTACGGAATTGAGGAACCCTCTCGCTGATTGTAATTCAGCTTCGGCACGCTTGCGTTCGATGCCTAAAGCGATGACATCAGCAACCGATGCTAAAGTTTCCTGAAAAGGTGCACTCAGCGGCTGGCGGCTGATAATTACCATGACTCCCACCAGCCGTTCTTCGACTATCAAAGGGTAGCCGGCGAAGGTTATAATTTGGTTGGGAATTTGGCAATTTGTCGGCTTTTGACTGGTGTTGATAATGGCTACTTCGGACTTTTGCGCCTCTGTTGCTTTCGGGGATTCTTCCTCTGGGAGTCCAAAATTGTTCAGTTCAAATCCGCAGTCAAACTCTGGTTTTTGCTGTTTGGCGATCGAGTTAACCTTACTTTCAATAAAGCTAGCGCGATCGTCTGTGCGGCTGTATATTCCCGATACTGCTTGCAATTGGCAAACATTATGTTGAGTGTTGAAAGTCCAAATTTCCGCCGAAGTGACATCGAGATTTCGCACCAGTGCCTCGCAGCATGGAAGCAGGATATCTTGAGGGTGTCTGGTGAGGGCAATACCCACATCGGCTACCATTGCTGTGAGGCGAGAAGCTTGGGCTTTTTCTGCTTCCAACCGTTTGCGATCGGTGATATCTTCCACCAAAGAAAGCACAGTAAAAGTGTCGCCGCTGCGAATAATCGAGTTGAACCAGCGACACCAAATTACCTGTCCGCTTTTAGTATAGTTGCGGTTAATTGAAGTATTGCCGTTGCCAGTGGCTAGTTCAAGCTCGATCGCGCTTACAGTCTCTCTATCTTCCTCGCAAACCAAATCTAAATCGCCGAACTGCTTGCCCATCATATCATCGGATGTCCAGCCAAAGATTTCTTCGGCGCGTTTCGACCATTGAACTATCCGAAAATCTTCATCCCAGCCTACCATTGCCAGGGGACTGTTAGCTGCATTCAACCACAGTAAATGGTTCGATCGGCGCAACTGTTGAGTTTTCTGCTGCTGCCAGCGGTAATGCCTGGTGATATCTCTACCGACGCCCAAAACCCGCATCTGCTTGCTAGAGGCATCCACCGCTGGCGTGTAAGCAGTTTCGTAAATTTTAATCCCGCCGTCTGCCGTCGTCACCTCATGAATTGCCAGCCGTTTTTCCCCGGTAATAAATACTTGTTGCAGGCAAGAATCAATCTGCGAGATTATATTTTTAACAGCAGCATTATTGGGATATAATTTTAATAATTCCTGATTAGTTTTGTTGACTATTTCAGCCGGATCCAATCCCATCCAAGCAGCAGCGACTGGATTTATCGATAGGTACTTTTGCTGTCGATCGCACTCTAGGAAAGCATCAACAGAGTTAGAGAAAAAAGACTGAAACGAGTTGATAACTTCCTGCATGGGTATTTTTTCATGAGAAAAGCTTAGTATTATGGAAACCTCGTGTCTTTAGGCTCATATGTTGCACCATTTTCAATAAGCTTTTATGAGCGGGCAGGATGCCAAACCCACAAGAAATTAAATCTTTGTGGAACAAGCCGGAAAGCCTGTTAAGCGAGAATGGTGCAAGATGTGAGTAGACCGATCGAGGTAGCACTCATCAGGCAGTTTTAACCGCCTTGAATATTGATTATTACTACACAGGGCTACTTGGTCACTTGGTACTTTTGCGATCTACTTTCCACGGAACAATTACCGTTTCAAATATTTCACCCGCTATCTCATAGCAGCTTGAGCTACACCCATATTTTTGATAACCTAATCAGTTAAGACGATAGCTGGTCAACTATGTCTTTTGATTAGGGCATAAAGCCCCATCTCTTCCGAGCGGGGTGCTGACTTGCTTAAGCTCTCCAATTTTCCTAAAGTTAGTTTAACCCAGTCAAATCTTTTTGGACACTGTACTGCTGCGTTTCCCGGTGCAATTTTCGGCGCTGTTCCCTATAATACAAAAATTTTAAACAAATAGTATTTTTGGGAATATAGCTTAATTAAAGCAGATGCTCTTTTTTTAAAGCAGACCCAGCGGATACAAAAGCGAGATGGAGAGACGGGGAGACGGGGAGACGGGCAGAGGTTAATCCACAACCTGCGAGAAAAATGCTTAAGAAATGCCCGACAGCTTACCGATTCCCAATTCCCAATTCCCGATTCCCAATTCCCGATTCCCAATTCCCAATTCGCTAATCTGAAAGCGGTTTGGCAGTACGCGAGGCAAAGAACGCAAGCCGTGCAAAGCCATGTAACATAAAGATTGCGATATTTTTCTATGTAATATGGAACTATTAGATACCTTGATTGTGGGTGCAGGTATTAGCGGTTTGAGTTTGGCGCACGCACTTCACAAGGAAGCAACGAGTCCATCCTCGCTGAAGATTTTAGTCGCTGAGAGTCAGGGACGTGTGGGCGGGAACATCACCACTGTGACAGCGGGGGGGTTTCTCTGGGAGGAGGGCCCGAACAGTTTTTCGCCGACGCCAGAATTGATGAAGTTGGCTGTGGATGTGGGATTGAAGCAGGAGTTGATTTTTGCCGATCGCAAATTGCCTCGTTTTGTGTATTGGCAAAAAAAGCTGCAACCGGTGCCGATGACTCCACCGGCGATGATTCAGTCTCAGTTACTGAGTTTTCCGGGGAAACTGCGGGCGTTGTTCGGGGCTTTGGGGTTTGTCGCGCCGGCAATGGGCGCTGGACTTTCGCAGCAGGGTAACGAGGAAACTGTTTCTCAATTTTTCCGCCGTCATCTGGGGACGGAAGTGATGCAGCGGTTGGTGGAACCTTTTGTTTCTGGGGTTTATGCGGGCGATCCGCAACAACTTAGCGCAGCGGCGGCTTTTGGCCGGGTAGCAAAGATGGCCGATCTGGGTGGCGGGCTGGTGGCGGGGGCGCTGCTTTCTGCTAGGAAAAGACCCCCCCAACCCCCCCTTACCAAGGGGGGGCTAAAGACTGTTGCAGACCCGAATGTGCCGTCTACTAGGCCGGGGGAGTTGGGTTCGTTTAAACAGGGGTTGAAGGCTTTGCCAGAGGCGATCGCTGCTGAATTGGGCGATCGACTGAAACTCAACTGGCATCTGACTCGCCTCGATCGTACAGAACGCGAAACTTACATTGCTGTATTCTCGACGCCCGACGGACAGCAGGAAGTTGAGGCGCGTACCGTGGTTTTGACCACGCCGGCTTATGTTACAGCCGATTTGTTGCAGCCTCTGCAACCAGAAGTTAGCACTGCTTTACAAGCTTTTACTTATCCTACGGTTGCCTGCGTTGTCTTAGCATATCCGCACTCAGATGTCAAGAGTAAATTAGTAGGTTTTGGAAATTTAATTCCGAGGGGGCAGGGAATTCGCACTCTGGGGACGATTTGGACATCAAGTTTATTTGCCGATCGCACGCCTGCAGGCTGGCACACTCTCACCAGTTTCATCGGCGGGGCAACAGACTCGGAAATTGGCAATCTCGACTCAGAAGAAATCGTTCGGGAGGTGCACCGAGATTTGTCTCGGATTTTGCTGAAACCAGATGTGCCACAGCCAAAAGTTTTAGCGGTGAATGTGTGGAAGCGGGCGATTCCTCAGTACAATTTGGGGCATTTCGATCGCCTGCAACAAATCGATGAGGGCTTAAAATCTTTGCCGGGGGTGTATTTGTGCAGTAACTACGTTGGCGGCGTGGCTTTGGGAGATTGCGTGCGAAGGGGTTTTGAGCGTGCACGAGAAGTGGGCGAGTATTTGCAGAAAAAACAATCAGATACTCGATCGATCTGAATTCTTGTGTGGGGAGGGCGGGTTTACAAATATCGAGGATGTGAATCAGAGATATTGGTGAACCCGCCCCTATACTGCCTTCTGCCTGGTGTGCCGACGGACGTGCCGGCGAATGCTACTAGGTTGTTGGCTCAAACTTGTAACCCACCCCCCTGACGGTTTGAATCATCGGCATTTGATTGGGATCTAGTTCAATTTTGCGGCGAATTTGACCGATATGAACATCCACCACGCGATCGGCTCCTACATACTCGTAGTCCCACACTTCATGCAGCAATTCCGATCGCCTCCACACGCGACCGGGTTTGCTAGCCAAACAGTACAGCAGGTCGAATTCTAAAGCAGTCAAAGCAACTATCTGGCTGCCGAGAATTACCTCGCGGCGAACCGGATCTATTAGTAGCTCTCCAAAAGTAAGACTTTGTTGTTCCGCGGGAGTAACAATGCGTTTACGCTTCAAAATTGCTGCAACGCGAGCTCCAATCTCTACAAGACTAAAAGGTTTAGTAATGTAGTCGTCAGCACCTTCGGCAAACCCTTTCATTTTGTCAGCTTCATCGGTTCGGGCAGTCAGCATCAACACAAACACGCCCGTGCGTCTTTGCATTTCTTGACACAGTTTATAGCCAGTTGTATCAGGTAAATTTACATCTAGAACTACTAAGTCAGGATTGAGTTGCTCAAATAATTCCAGACCAGTCTGACCGTCCTCGCCAGACTCAACTTGATAACCTTGCTGGCTCAAAAAACGGTGAATTAAATTTCGGATTGCCGGGTCGTCATCAACCACAAGAATTTTTACAGGGGCCATGACCACAAGTTTGCTTGAAGAATTAGGCAAGAATATTCAGCCATAATAATAGAAAACTGGATACAAATCTCGAAAAAATTGAGCTTTTAATAGTTATAGCCATATTTATAACCTACGCAAGATTTCGGGCAATAAATCTCCGGGAACTTTGGATAAGGCTAAATTTTGGCCTGGCAGCCCACATTCACTATAGAAAGCTCTAATCGTTTTGACAATATAGCTCAATGCTGTTTGCCGGGAATCAGCAGCTTGGGAGTTTGCCGTGGCTTGCAGGTTGAGTTTATCCCCATATATTAACCCTTTGTCATTGAGATATTGTCCCCATTCGGCGCACACTTGCAACTGGTGGTGCAGTGCTGCTTCTAGATGGCTTGTCTGTGCGACTTTGTTAGTGGCGAAATCTGGGTCGGTGGCTAGTTGATAGTGGGCTAGTCCGAGATTGTTGCGGGCGGCCAAGGCGTCAAAGGTGAGTTGGGTTCGATCGAGCTTTCCGGCGATATCCAAGGCGGCTTCGTAGGCGGTAATCGCCTGCTGCAATGATTCCGTCCGCGCCTGTTTCTGCTGAAACTGGTTCGCCAAATGCCAATAAGCGGTACCGAGATTGTTGTAGGTGGCTGCTGCTGCTGCGGGTACTAATTCTCTGGTGCGGTATTTCAAGGCTTCGCGGTAGGCGGAAATCGCCCTGACTAGCAGGGGTTCTGAGGGTTGGTGCTGGGCGAGGTTCCAGCAGGCGGTACCGAGGTTGTTTTGCACTCCGGCATAGTTGAGGGGTTCTCGTTCGGGACTGTAACAGGAGAGGGCTTGGGTGTAAGCTGCGATCGCACTTTTGAGATATACGATCGGCTCACCATCTTGAGCTAAATTCCAGTATGCTGTCGCCAAATTATTCTGAGCTGCAGCGTACTGCTGGGGCTCCACGGCGGGATCGAGATCCAGCAGCGCTTGTTGGTAAGCTGCAACTGCGTGCTGCAAGTTCTCTGTCTTGTCTCGATAGCGAGCTAAATCTGCCGAGGCGATTCCCAAATTTTTGTTTAATCTAACGCGGGTTTGGGGTACGGTTTCGGCATCTGTTCGGTTCAAACCTTCAAGGTAGAGGGCGATGCTGCGTTCAAGGCTGGATACTGGATCTGAGGCGTTATGCTGCGTGCGATCGCGCGATAGCATCCAGTAGAGAGTGCCGAGATCGTTGAGCAGATCGGAAATTGGCGGTAGGCTGTGGGACTCCTGGGCGTACTGAGTTAAATTTTGTGTCAATTGGGCAATCAGCCGCGCGCATTCCTCAGTTAGTGGTTGATTTTGCTGCGACTTGCTGTCAACTTCGAGATACGCAATCACTTGTTCGATCGCACCAATGGCGATGGTCAGGTTTTGCTCTGAAATGTCTCCGCCCAGAATGCGATCGCGGTAGTAATTTCCCAAACCGTGATAAGCCAAAGCTAATGCTTCACAACAACACTGATGTTCTTGCAGCAGTTCGATGTATTGCAGGGTTTGCAGCGGCAGAAAATTCTCCTCTGATGCGGGATTATTTTCGGCTGCCAAATCCTCAGAAGCTGCTGCTAAAACCAAATCTGCCAGTTGGACGGATTTAGAATCTGGCGCTGGAGACGGGGGATAGGAAATTGGGGATTGTTCCTCATCTGCCAGTTGGACGGATTTAGAATCAGGGGCTGGAGACGGGGGATAGGAAATTGGGAATTGTTCGTCGGGAATTGGGGATTGTCCAGACAAAGAAGATATTAAAAGTTTGTTGCCAAAGTCTCCGCTGTCGCGCAGGTTTCGCAAGTCTCCTGAGTTTCCGAAGTCCTCAAAGTGCCCGAAGTCTTCCTTAGCTGGAGTTGGTTCGCCTTCAAACTCAAATACTCCGGTTCGCCAGTGCCAAAATTCTGGGGCCGATTGCTCGATCGAACTCAGCCAGGGGCGCGACACCCACAGCAACAGAGTAGACTCGCACATTTGCAGGTTTGCTTCGATGTCTCTCAAATAGCTCAGGAACGACCACTGCACGGCTGCTGACTGCCTTGTCAGGTGTTCTGCCCCGATAATTTGAAATCCCGGCAAAGGGCTGTAGCTGCCCCTGTTTTGGGGCGGTGGGTGTTGAGTCAGCCACGCGGCGATCGAACCCCAAGGATTTGGATCGCTCAAGTCGAGTTCCAAGCTGACAAATCGGGGGTAGTCGATCGGGGAGCGAGGATCGGAGCCTGCGCTCTCTGCGGCTAATTCTGTCTGCAAGCGGGCTGCCAGACAGTCTCGCAAGCACAAGTCGTCGCAGGCGGCAATAAAAATTTGACGGCGTAAATTGAGGTCGATCGCCTGTTTCAAGCGTTGGTAGATCAGCTTGTTCGAGCTAGAAACTTTTTGGGAAGGAATAGACATCAGGATCAGCCGATTTTAGATTTTAGATTTTAGATTTTGGATTGTAGATTTTAGATTGTAGAGTTGAAAGTTGAAATCTCGATCGCTCATAACTCACAACTTGCGCCCCAAAGGCAGTCAATCGATTTTAGATTTTAGATTTTAGATTTTAGATTGAAGCCTTGACTTGCGCGAGATAAATACGTTCGGCAAGTTTCTCGGATACAGGTTTTTTATTTCTGGACGGATGAATCACGTGGCGGGTATCCTGGATGCGGGAATTGTCAATCGCACCGGTGATGACTAAAGGATTGTAGATTTTCAATTGGCAATTTTATGTGAGTGACGAACCCGTGTTAGTATTTGCAACCCAAGTCCCTGAACCCAACAGCAGAGAGGAAAACACCAAATTTATGCTGGTCTTATTTAGCTTTCGGGCTCGCTCGGCACGCTTCAGGATTGTCGCAACTACCTGCTTTGTATTGAAACACAAAAACCATGTTTCCTTGGGAAAGGAAAACATGGTTTCTCGAAGGATTATTTAAAATTGCGATTTGAAGCAGCTTTGAGTCTCAGGCCAGTTTTCAGACGGAGGCAGCCACGTACACCAAACCGGCGACTAACATGGCTGCTGCAATACCCATGATGATGTAGTTGCGTTGCTGATTTTTGTTGGGAGGTACGGCTTCATACACCTTCGGCTCTTTAGCAAAGTTGTTCAGGCGTCCATCGTCATCTTTGATGTAAGGCATCAGTCACAATCCTTAATATTTTTGATGCTTACAACTCTACCAAAAAAGCGCCCAGGAAAATTCAGGAATTTATTTGGATGTGACGGTGCCTGTTTGGGGGGAAGAGGCGATCGCGTAATCTTTGATCGGCATTCTGCCTGCTAAGTACGCCATCCGCCCCGCTTCTGCTGCCATGGACATTGCTTTTGCCATTGCCGGGGAATTTTGGGCATTGGCGATCGCCGAATTAATCAACAGTGCATCTGCTCCCATTTCCATTGCTCGCGCCGCTTCGCTGGGGGTTCCGATACCCGCATCGACTACCACAGGAACCTTCACCGTGTCAATAATTATTTGAATGTTGGCCGCATTGTTGATCCCTTGCCCGGAACCGATGGGCGAACCTAAAGGCATGACTGTCGCACAACCGACTTCTTCTAGGCGTTTTGCCAGCAGGGGATCGGCATTGATGTAGGGCAAAACGGCAAAACCTTCTTTGACTAATTGTTCTGCAGCTTCCAAAGTGCCGATCGGATCGGGCAGCAAATATTTAGCATCGGGAATCACTTCTAATTTGACAAAATTATTGTCTTCTTGCCCTAAAAGTTTCGCCATTTCCCGCCCTAAACGAGCTACTCTAATCGCCTCATCCGCAGTTTGACAACCGGCAGTATTTGGCAGCATCCAGATTTTAGTCCAATCGAGAGCCTCTGCCAATCCTTCATGCCCCGGAGCATTTGTTTGCACTCGCCGCACAGCTACAGTCACAATTTCGCACCTGCTAGCGTTGACACTTTGCTGCATTTCTGCGATGCTGCGATATTTTCCCGTCCCCGTCATCAAACGAGAATGAAAAGTTTTGCCGGCAATAATTAGAGGTTTGTCTAAAGATGGCATTTCTGTATCTACTGGATAGCCAAAAATGCTGTACTCAAGTGCCTCTTCCCAGTTTTTTCTGCCTCCCAGCATTGCTTCAAGCTGCCAACCTTCTTTATTTGTCAGCTCATCGCGGGTAACTGCATAAAGAATTTGCCCAACAGTTATCAATTTGGCATCTCGCGGCATATTATTTTTTAATCCTCTTTGTATAATTTCTTCAAACTCATTAAAAACGTCTTCCATTTTCCCATTCCTCCCTAGTAATTTCTTGAGATTCTTCGCTATTGAATACTAATATAATGCTCTGAATCCGTTGTGTGTCGTCCCAATAAAAAGCTTTTCTGATGCCGTCGTTTACCTTCCAAAACTCGTAACTCTTTCGGTTTACGTGAAAAATAACCGTTACTGCACCTTGTTTTTTTGCTCTACTGATGCCTTCTTGCACTCGGTCTCTGATGTTTTGAGTCTGTTCTGTCAACTCCTTAAATTCGCAAATCTCACCGTCTATCTCAGCATCTGGCGTTCTGACACCCTCTGCTGCTTGCTCGCTCAACATTCTAACTCTCTTCCCTATTTTAGCCAAAACTTCAGCAATAAAGATTTCCGAATTATTAAGATTATGTTGTTGGTGAATTAGCACAAATCCGCCAGCTATCTCATCAAAATAATATCGCCGATATTCTGGTTCTGCATTTTCGTAGATGGCTCTGCTTGTTTCGATATATTCTGAATTCACCGTTATTATACTGTAAATAGACTCCGAGCGGGTAGAGTTAAAAGTATGAAATCAACTGTTGAGCAACTGGCTAAAATTGGAATATTTACCAGCTTAAACCAAACTGAATTAGAGCGATTGCAAGAACATACAGCAATTCGCACTTACCGACAGGGAGAAGTTGTGATGTATGAGGGCGATCGCATCCCCGAAAAATTATACACTCTTTTGAGCGGTTCTCTACGGGTTGCAAAAACAGCGACGGCGGGCAAAGAAACAATTCTCCGCACTTTGTTTCAGGGAGATATTTTTGCTGCACCTGCTTTGCTAGGCAACGGCATTGCCCCCGCAACGGTGACTGCAGAAACTGATGTGCAAGTTCTTACCACAGAACGGGAATTTTTGCTAGCAGCTATTCGGGAAAATCCTGAGATTGCTTTGCGAATATTGGCGGTTTTTAATCAGCGGTTGCAGCAACTGCACGAGACTGTGCACGGGTTGGTGTCGGAAAGGGCGATCGTGCGACTAGCCCGATTTATTCATTACTTTGGCGTCGAGCAAGGTACGAAGCTTGCTGATAATAGTGTATGTTTAGAAAAACGTTTTCCCTACTATCAAATCGCTCGCAGCATTGGAATTACCTACGAAGAATGCGTGCGGTTATTTAAGAAACTCAAGCCGTTTGTCTCCTACAGTCGAGGCGGTAAAATTATTGTATTGGATTGGGAAAAATTGGAGGATACCGCCTCTGGAGAAGAAATAGACTAAATGTTAAAATCCCAATTCTTGTAGTGCGGGTTTCACAAACAATATTTGACTGCAACTCACTATCTACATAAACCCGCCCCCGACAATCTGTGAATCGGGCGGGTTTATGAGATTATTGATTTTAGGCAATTATGGTTGGTAAAACCCGCCCCTACTGTGAATCGGGGCGGGTTGATGAGATTATTGATTTTAGGCAAGTATAAAACCCGCCCCCCAAGCAATATTGCAGAAATTAATGAGCCTCGGAAAGTGTCAAAATAAACGCCAAATTTTCTTCGGCTTTCAAAGCGTGAAGAGCTTTACCGGGCATGAAGACAAATACCCCCGGTTCCAAAACAATATCCTTGCCTTCAAGAGTCAAAATACCCTTTCCTTCGATGACATTAACTGTGGCATTCCTTGCCGAAGAGTGTTCCGAAATTTCCGTTCCTGCAGCCAGACAAAATAAACTGTACTGACAATTTTTGTCTTTGACTAAAATTTTGTTAAGCACTCCGGCGGCGGGATATTCAATTGCGTCTCGGAGTTGGATTGCTGAAGATTGTAGCGGTAAAAGAGTAGTAGTCATAGTTTTTGACAATTAATTAATTTGGTCACAAGTCTCGAATTTATCAGTGGCTTCACTTTCTTCAATTGAAAATCGAAAATCGATTAATTTGGTCATGAACCCCCGGATTTATCAGTGGCTTCACTTTCTTCAATCGAAAATCAAAAATCGATTAATTTGGTCATGAACCCCCGGATTTATCAGTGGCTTCACTTTCTTCAATCGAAAATCAAAAATCGAAAATCGAAAATCGATTGAGTCGGTTAAGATTGTTTTTTGGCAGAGATAACGATGTAGCCTAGATCCTGTTGGTAATGCTGGAAAACTCGACGCATTGCTAAGATACGATCGCGAATTTGCGATCGACTTAAAATATTCCACACAATCCGCACAGTACCCACAAACCCTTCATCTTGCAGCATTCGCGACAAATTTAGGAGTCCCATCGCCCCGGTTTGACACTTTTCTACTTGCAAACCCGCCTTTTGGTAAGCAGCAATCCAGCCCGACTCAGACAAAGGCGTTGAATTAGCCCGAGTCACTTCTGATAAAGCTTTTTGAATTTCTGATTCTCGGTTTCTAGCTAAAAGTTCGTGAGAGAGAAACTTGCCGCCTGGTTTTAAACGATCGCAAATTCCCGATACAATTTTAGCTTTCCCCGACGGTGACTGCATTGTCAGAATAGCTTCAGCCAATACCCAATCAAACTGTTGGGAAATCCGATCCAAGTGAAAAATATCTCCTTCCACAATTTCCACTCGATCGCTCAAACCGGCTGCTGCAACATTAGCACGAGCGCGGGCCACACTGTCGGGATTTTTCTCAACTCCCACTACTTTTACGCCAAAACGTTCAACAAGGGCGATCGAACTATATCCAAAACTAGCAGCCAACTCCAAAACAGTCTCCCCAGGCTGAAAATCCGCCCATTCAAATAAC
Organism: Microcoleus sp. AT8-A3; assembly: GCF_036705675.1. NCBI lineage: Bacteria > Bacillati > Cyanobacteriota > Cyanophyceae > Oscillatoriales > Microcoleaceae > Microcoleus > Microcoleus sp. AT8-A3. The sequence goes on along the minus strand of NZ_JAUBVD010000036.1, from coordinate 24,671 downwards.
TGTTCCGTAGCAAGTTTCCCCCCCGGCCTCAACATTTTCTTACCCGCCGCGGCCAGAACTTCATGTCCGGGTGCAGTCTTAAAATTGAGAGCAGTATTGGTCATTAAATTGACCTCCTATGTAACCTTAATCTCAGTTTACCCAATTCTGCCTAATCTTTCTATGATCTAGCTCATATTCAAATTCTCGTAGGGTGCGTCAGCTCGATCAATTTTTGACATAACTGTAAAAATTTATGAGGCTGACGCACCCTACAATATCAGGAATTATACCATGTCCGCCCCTCAACAATTCGGACTGTTTTTGATTGCCAACAATACTTTCTGTCGAAAGCCCAAAACCCGTCCTCGTTATAGTAAGGCTCGCGAATTAAATAACTTACAATTTTAATTGTTATTGTGGGATGGGCTCTTATAGCCCGTCATGAGTGGACGGGCTATAAGAGCCCATCCCACACACAAACTTGTGGAAGTTATTTAATTCTCATTCCTAAGCTGTTGGGCATCTAAATTGTATTTTTGGGCAGGCTTTATGGCCCACCCACAAGACTTTTCTTAAATTTGACTATACAACAATTTAAATGCACTTCAGCTTACAACTTATTTCTGTTTATCCTGCAACCGAATTCGCTTTAAGAAACAATTGTCTCATTCCGCTCTTTAAAACATTGCTGCAACACAGAAACAGGCAGCTCCTTCAATTGACCCGATCGCACAAATTCAGCATAAGTATCAGCCTCTATTGCCTCCAAATCCCCTTCGAGTTTGTCGATAGTCATCTGCCGCAGTTCAGGAGATCGATCGTACATTTGATTGATTCCTGCTTGCAGCAAGTTTAATTTTTCTTGAAGCTGACTCACGAGATGATTGGAAAACTCAGGCTCGATTTTACGATCGCCCGATACTTCAGATAGATGCTTGAGAACCCGATTGAGAGCAACACGTTGGGCGATCGCCTCCAGATACTCCTGGCGCAACTCCTGGTTGTTCAACAAGCCCAGTTTTTCCAGCAGCGCCTTGGTGGTTAAACCTTGTACTAGCAGCGTAAATAAAACTACACCAAACACGATCGCAATAATTTTTGGTCGATCGGGCAGAACATGGGGTACGCTCAAAGCTAAAGCAATCGAGACAGAACCCCGCAATCCTCCCCACCAAATTACAGTTTGATCGGGCAATGAAATTTCAGAGTGTCCTAACCAATTGCTCAACCATCCTAAACCAAAAATAGCGATCGCTCGCGTCACAAACATCGCCACTACAGTTATGCCAATCACTCCTAAATTCGTTCCCAAATCAGCAAACCTCATCTGATCGCCAATCAGCAGGAACATGATCGAATTTACAAAAAACGCCAAAAAATTCCAAAATTGTGTCACCGCAAGTCTGGTACTGGGCTGCATACCGATACGAGAGCCGAAGTTTCCAAATATCAAGCCCATCACCACCACACCAATCACCCCAGAACCACCCAATTCCTCCACAATTATATAAGTGCCGTAGGCTGAAACTAAGGTTAACGATTGCTCCACCAAAGGTAAATCAAATGGTTGAGTCAGATAAGAAACTCCAAAACCGATTAAACTGCCGACAACCACCCCAATTCCCACAAAAGCTAAGAAACGCGCAATCAGAATTGGGATGCCAACTTCATCAGTCCCTAGAGAGAATCCCACCAAAAAACTAAAGGCAACAATAGCAATGCCATCATTAAATAAACTCTCTCCCTCCACCAGCAAAGCTAGGCGTTTTTCAACTCCCAGTTCCCGGAACAAGGCAATAACTGAAACAGGATCTGTAGCAGATATACTAGCTCCTACCAACAGGGCGATCGCTAAAGAAACTCCCGCTATTTGGTTGAGAGCAAAAGCCACGCCAGCAACGGAAATAACAACACCCACAACCGCATAAAGAGCGATCGGCACTAAATCCCGCTTGAGTTTAGGCCATTCCAGGTTCCAAGCAGCTTCAAACAACAGAGGCGGCAAAAAAATCAACAGAATCAGTTTTGGCGATAGCGACACCAATCGCACATCTATAAAAGCCAAACCCAACCCAACAATTACTAAAAGCAGCGTGTAGGGAATTTGGCGCAACCAGCCCCATATTTGCGGCAGCACCGCCACACTTAAGGAAACTAATAGCACTAAGAGAAATTGCTTCAGATTGCCCTCTATAGTCACTTGGTTAATTACAGCTTCTGGGGTCATATAATTAGGAATAAAATAGTTAAGGATTCGGTTTTTAGCGGGACTTATTCAGCGTCGATCGCCGCACTTCTTCAACTTGACTCACTTGAAAAATTAAGGTAAATGGTTGACCCATTTCTTTTTCGACAAATGCTTCTAAAAGCTGGACTTGTTTGGGTGTCAAAGCTTCGCTGCTGCGAACAATCAGACGCACTTCCGGCGGTTTCGTCAACCAGTTAGTATCAGTTGCAATCAGTTCCACCCGTTGAAAAGTAATAGTTCGGTTAAGCAACGCCCGCTTCAGACTAGCTTCAAGTTGCGCTTGCTCGATCAATTCCGCAAAACTCACGCCCAGAGGAATTACAAGTATAGCCGTCAATGCTAGCGCCCAAAAGATGGCTTTACGGGCCCGATGCAGGGGGGTGTAGCCGGCCATCAAAAAGGTTAGCATACAGGAGAGAGTAATTCCCAGCAAATTAGTAAGATACAGGAGGCTTGCTCCCAGGCTGAGCGACCAATTAGCTTGAGATAAGCCTAAACCTATAACACAAATTGGTGGCATCAGAGCCACGGCGATCGCCGTTCCCGCCAGAGTAGCAGAAACTTTGGGCTGAACTTTTGCATAGCCACTGATTCCCCCAGCGGCGATCGCAATTCCCAAGTCTAGTAATGTAGGTTTAGAACGAGCTAAAACTTCGCTTCCAAAGTCGGGAATTTGTACCAAAGCGCCCAGAAAACAAGCTAAAAAAATTGCTAGCACCGTCCCGACTGCTAATGCAACTAAACCTTTGCGGAAGATGATAACGTTACCTTCTACCGCTCCAAATGCTAACCCTCGGATTGGCAACATCAGAGGCGCAACGATCATAGCACCGATAATGACGGCTGCACTGTTGGAAAGCAGTCCAAAGGTGGCAATTATACAGGAACCGAGAATTAAGACAAGATAGTTAATATTTAGGGTTGATTCTTCCAACAAGTCAACTCGTATTTGCTTTAGATGCTCTCGAGGAATCCTGCTCCTAGTGAAATATTTAAGACTGTCTCGAATATTGTTGAGCAAAATAATCTCCTTAAGTCGGGGCTTGTATCCGTCACACGATTTTAGATTTTAGATTTTAGATTTTAAATTTACTCCACAGATTTTAGATTTTAGATTGACTACACTGAGGAATCTGGGAGGTTGAACAAAAGTCTAAAATTTGGGCTACTCACGACAAGAGTCGGGGGCTGGTATCCCTATGCAGGTGCGAGCAAAAGAATCAAAATCCCAGCCAGCAAGTTTTCGAGGATGTCCCAGAATCCGAAAGCAATTGTCGCGCCACTAATACCCAGCAGTTGCATCAAATCCCCTGCCTTGAATGACGGGATGGCGATGAATAACGCGATCGGCAATAATTGATTTATAATCAAGATATACCAATCCTTGCAGGAGTCGTAAAAAGATGTAGGGGTAATGCCTTTCTTTGCTTACCTCGGCCTCATGGGGCAACCACGGGGGGTTTGCCCCCTACAATAATTACACAAACGATGCGAGGATTGCTATATATAGTCCACCCCAATAATACCGAATCATGCTCGCAGAAGCAAACGCCACACTTTGGCCTAGTCTAATTACTGTTTCAGCATTAATTCTCTACTTCGTTGTTACCATCAACGTCGGCAGAGCTAGATTCAAATATAAAGTTTCTCCCCCGCAGATGACAGGAAACCCAGACTTTGAGCGAGTGGTGCGAGTTCAGCAAAATACCTTAGAGCAAATGATTCTATTTTTGCCCTCGCTGTGGCTGTTCTCGCAATTTATCAGCCCAATTTGGGCCGCCGGTATCGGCGCAGTTTGGATAATTGGACGTATTTTGTTTGCTTGGGGTTACTATCAAGCTGCCGAAAAAAGAGCGGCAGGATTTGGCATTAGTACCTTAGCTACTTTAGCTTTGCTTGGTGGTTCATTAACAGGCATAATTATGTCGCTGCTGAAGGTGGGAGCGTAACTTCCGATCGACATACTTGTTTTTCTACTCGTTGCCAAGCTCTGCCTGGTTACGCATATCCGGAGGATATGCCTCCACTTTTCCTGTTGAAAAAACGAGGCATATTCTCTGGACAGCGGTTCGCAGGCAGAGTTCGGAAACCAGTTAAATGTAATAAATGTTAGGAGTAAATATGTCAGAAACCAACAAACCCGTATTTGAAATTAACCCGAAACTTTTTCAGCAGCTTGTCGAGTGGCAAGAAAAACTTGAACGAGAAGATGAATTAGCAAGCGAGTCAGAAAACGAGAAACCAACTGAGGTGATAACTCCTCCAGACAGTGATGAACAGCATTCTCAAACAGATAATTTATAGCTGGTGGCTAGCAGCATCTTTGGCATTTCCGGCTGCTGTCTCGGCTCAATCGCTGACACCGAGCCAAATTCAGCAAGTCAATAGCGGTTTGTTTCGTTCTAACTCTCAAGACTTCTTTCAGCAAGGAAATCGCCAACTGGAAAGGGAAATCGCAATTTTGTTGCAAAAAAACGTCGCTTCCCAAGGCAATATTCTGGAGATTGATGAAAAATTGCGCTCTCAGCTTTGTAGCCAATTTAAAATATCGTCGTCGCATTCTGATACAATAAGTGCTGCTCAGATTGCTGATTTTCAGAGCCAATTAAAAGACATTTGCAGACACAATTAAAATGAAAGTGAGGTCAATATTCAAAGTTTAGTGCTAATGGATAAAGAGGCAATGGCAAAGTTAAAAACAGCCATGCTGGAAGCGGAAACCGCTGCTCATTTGGCGGCAATCATTATTGATTATACTCATGAGGAGATAATGATAGCTTTTCAGGAGCTAGAATGGGAAGAGCAGGCTAGAATTAAGGATATTTGGAAGACAGTATGGACGGGGGGTTTATGAAGATTATGGTTAGCCAATTAAAGATGTTGGTGAACCCGCCTCTTGTATCTTGAAAGCGGTAGATTGTGATTGACAGTTGAGTGGGGGCGGGTTTACGAGATTATTGGTTTTAGTCTGTTGGGTGGGGGCGGGTTTACGAGATTATTGGTTTTAGCCATAAATTGTTGGTGAACCCGCCCCTACAGGATTGATGTTCGTTAAATCAGGGATTCGAGGCATAATTGGCGGAAATGATCGCCCCGTTGCTCGAAGTTTTGGTATTGATCGAAGCTAGCACAGGCTGGGGAAAGCAGCACTACTTTAGCGTTGTTTTGTCTGCCTAATTCTGCTGCTCGCGGGATTGCTCGTTCCATTGTTTCGACTATTTCCCAAGCGTTGTAATTTGCTTGTTCGAGCCGATCGGCAAAAATACCTGCCGCATCCCCAATTAGCAACACCCCAGCAGCTTTCGCCTTGATTGTATCAATCCACGCGCGATCGTCCCCTTCTTTGGCGTCGCCGCCCGCAATTAAAATCGCCGGTGCGCTAACAGAAGCCAACCCGACTTGGGCGGCGTCATAATTAGTAGCTTTGCTGTCGTTGATGAAATCTATGCCTTCCCAAGTGCAGATGTGTTCCAGGCGGTGCGAAACTCCGGGGAATTTGGCAATGGCTTGGGCGATCGCACTTTTATCTATCCCCGCCAAATTAGCCGCCGCCACCGCCATTAACAAATTCTGCAAATTGTGTTCTCCCACCATCCGCAAAGAATCAGCAGGCAGAATTTTCTCGCCTTGAGCTATTACCCAACCATCTTGAATATAGGCTCCAAAATCTGTATTTCCCAACAAATCTTTTTCACCTTTGACACTCGTCCAACACGCATCGGGCCAAATGTCAACTCCTTGTTGCCGCAAACAAGGATCGTCGCCGTTGATTACTTGCAATTCCGACTTTTTCAGCAAATGCGCTTTAATGTTGTAGTAATTTTCTAAAGTTTTGTGGCGGCTGAGGTGATCCGGCGTCAAAGTCGTCAAAACTCCGATGCGCGGCGCTACAAACGGCGAGGATTCTATCTGATAGCTGCTGATTTCTGCGATTACCCAATCCGGCTGTTTTTCGCCTAAAGCTAATTCGCACGCAGCATAGCCAATATTGCCGCAAGCGGGAGCGTAAAGCCCGGCCTCTGCAAAAATAGCCGCAATTAAAGCAGTAGTAGTAGTTTTGCCGTTAGTGCCGGTAATTCCCACCCAAGGAGATTTGAGGTAACGCCACGCGAGAGCCATTTCTCCGATTGTTTCAATCCCTAACTCTCTGGCGCGCACTAATGCTGGACTGTCCCAGGGAACGCCCGGACTTACTACTATTAATTCTATAGATTCGACTGGTTCAAAGGATTTACCTAACTCAACATTAATTCCTTCGTTAGCGAATTCCTGTTGCTGTTCGAGCAAGTTTGGGGAAGATGAGCGATCGCTCAGCGTTACTTCCCATCCTTCGCGTTTTAGCAGTCTGGCGGCGGCAATTCCTGATTTTCCTAGTCCAATGATATGAGCGATCGGCATAAGTTGTGTGTGATGGAGCGAATTTTCTTGGTTTTTTCCTCTTATATGTTACGGTTTTTTGGGGATGGTTTAACCGCAGAGGGCGCAGAGGACACAGAGGAGGAGAAGAGAGAAGATAGAAATGAATAATTCTGATACCAATGGATTTGATATTACATCAAAACCTTTGGCGGCAATCTAAAATCCACAATCTAAAATCTAAAATCGATTTCGGTTACGGTTTTTTTTGGATGATTTAACCGCAGAGGGCGCAGAGGGCACAGAGGAGGAGAAGAGAGAAGATAGAAATGAATAATTCCGATACCAATGGATTTGATATTACATCAAAACCTTTGGCGGCAATCTAAAATCTAAAATCTCAAATCTAAAATCGATTTCGGTTACGGTTTTTTTTGGATGGTTTAACCGCAGAGGGCGCAGAGGACACAGAGGAGGAGAAGAGAGAAGATAGAAATGAATAATTCCGATACCAATGGATTTGATATTACATCAAAACCTTTGACGGCAATCTAAAATCTAAAATCTCAAATCTAAAATCGATTTCGGTTACGGTTTTTTTTGGATGATTTAACCGCAGAGGGCGCAGAGGGCACAGAGGAGGAGAAGAGAGAAGATAGAAATGAATAATTCCGATACCAATGGATTTGATATTACATCAAAACCTTTGACGGCAATCTAAAATCTAAAATCTCAAATCTAAAATCGATTGACGATCGCCCCAAAGTCAGCCAACACCCGCGCGTGATTCCGCAGCAAACCCAGTAAATTCAACCGATTGCGCTTAATTTCGGGGTCAGAATCCATCACCAAAACGCTTTCTGGCCCGTCGAAAAAGTTGCTGACAGTTGGAGCAATCTCAGTCAAACTATCTACTAATTGCTGGTAATTCCGAGTTTGTTTGGATAGCTGCGTTTGCGGCACTAACTGCACTACGGCATCGTAGAAAGCTTGTTCAGACGACTTTTGAAATAACTCCGGTTTCACCGCCGCTTTCGGTTCCAATTGTATTTTATCCAAATCACCTTGAGCCGCCAAACGAGTTGAACGGTTGACGGTTTCGTAAATCCGATCCAAAGTCTGGTTATTGCGGATTTGTTGTAGGAAAAGTGCTCTTTCCAGTGCGTCCAACAAATCTCTCAATGCTCGTTCAGTATATTCTGGGTCGTTTTCTCCCAAAACTGCATTTACCAAATCGTAATCTACATTCTTTTCTTCTTGCAACAAAGTCCGAATTCTTTGCAAGAAAAAATCGTATAACTGATCTAGCAACTCGGCTGGTGTTTCGGGGCGCGCTGCGGTAAATTCTGCGACAACTTCTGCGAGCAAGTTGTGCAAGTTGAGTGGCAACTGAGCCGCCAAAATAATGTTAGTTATTGCATTGGCTGCGCGACGCAAAGCGAAGGGATCGGATGAACCAGTCGGCAACATTCCCAAGCCGAAGATGCTGACTAATGTATCTAATTTGTCTGCTATGGCGACAATTTGACCTGTCAGAGTTTGGGGCAAATTGTCGCCCGCACCTTTGGGCAAATAATGTTCAAAAATCGCTGTGGCTACTGTTTCCGATTCGCCACTTGCTAAGGCGTATTTCTGCCCCATGATTCCTTGCATTTCGGGAAGTTCGTAAACCATTTGGGTTACGAGGTCGGCTTTGCAAAGTAAGGCGGCTCTTGCTACATCAGCTTGCTCTTCCTCTGTGATTTGCAGTTGATTGGTGATGAGACTGGCAATCTTGCACAGGCGATCGACCTTGGCGCGCACAGTCCCTAAATCTTCCTGGAAAGTTACTGTTTCCAACTTGGGCAAATAATCCTCTAGAGGCTTTGCCAAGTCTGCTTTGTAGAAAAACTGACCGTCTGCCAATCTCGCCCGCACTACTCGCTCGTTACCGGCGGCAATAATCGCGGCTTTAGCGGGATCTCCGTTAGAAATTGTAATGAAATAGGGCAGAAGTTCTGGATAATCGGGGCTTTTGAGGATGGGAAAATACCGCTGGTTTGTAACAATAATTGTGGTGATTACTTCCGGCGGCAATATCAAAAATTCCTCGTCAAATTTGCCGACAACTGCGTTCGGCCATTCTACTAAGTCGGTGACTTCTTCTAACAAATCTTCGGTAATGTCGGCGTAACCGCCTTGTTTTGTCGCTGCGGCTTCTACTTGTGCTTTAATTTGATTTTTGCGCTGGGTTCGATCGACCTCAACGCAAGCAGCCCGCAGACACTCGACATAATCCTCGGCTTGGGGAATGGAGACCCCTCCCAGGGGTGTAGGGGGGGTGTATAACACCCGGTGTCCTTGGGAAATTCGATCGCTCTTGACCGTATCCGAACCGCTCACCAATGTAATTGGCAGTACAGTATCATCTAACAGCGCCACGATCGATCGAATCGGGCGCGGAAATTTCAAATCTCCGTCGGCCCACCGCATAAATCTTTTGCCTTCTAACTTATTAATCCACTGCGGCACAAGTTCTGTCAAAATATCCGCACTCATCCGCCCCGGAATCTTTTTGAGCACAAACACAAAATCGCCTTTATCGGTAGCGCGAACTTCCAACGCATCAATTTCTACGCCCTGCTTTTTCGCAAAACCTTCGGCTGCTTTCGTCGGTTTGCCATCTTTAAAAGCCGAACTCGCGGGTGGCCCTTTTACCTCTTCTTCTCTGTCTAATTGCTGAACTGGCAGTCCTTTCACGAGAACGGCCAAACGCCTCGGAGTAGCGTATACATTAATTGAGTCATTTGTCAAGGATGCTTCTGCCAGAGTTGCAGGTACCAGTCGCTGCCACTGCTCGACGCTGCCTTTGACAAAAGATGCGGGCAATTCTTCTGTACCGAGTTCTAATAAAAAGTTAGGCATATCGCACCGTAATGGAATTTTGTTTAGGGTAATTTAAGGTAATTTATCCGATCGCGCGATCGTATATCTGAAATATCTGAAAAATACTCAAAAATCCAGGATACCACGTAAAATCGGGGGTGAAAGACAAATAGCTCAACAGCTCATGACCTTGGCGGAAAGACTGGCACAAGATTGGAAGTCACGACTTGAACAAGATTGCCCGGACGAAAATTCTAGCACCCGCGAGAGTGTTGTCCGCTGGCTGTTGGGAGACAAGCCCGAAAGATTTGACACTCTTAGCCCAACTCAATTGTCTGTCGCCTCTGGGGCGATCGACTTTTTATATCGAATTTTGATTTCTCGGTATCTGGGAGTACCGCCAGAAAAAGCTTACCGCAACTTGATCGGGCGGCTGGGCGGTTTGGTTGTGCTCCGGCAAAAAATCCAAGCGTGGGTTTCCCTGAGTCGCGACAGACAGCGGAGTGCGGTGGAGGTACTGCAAGAAGTGATTCAGGAAATGCTCAATTCCGATCGCTACCTGCAGCAGCAAGTCGCCTGGATTGCCGAATGCACCTCAGACAGACGCCTCCGAAATGCTTTGCTGCTAGCGAGCACAGAAGAATACTGCTTGCGGCCGATCCGCAACCAGCCGCTGCTGGTGTACCGTTTTGTCAACTACCTGCGGCGTGCCCAGCGGGGCGGGTTGACCCAAGTGCCTGCGGGAGACTGGGTGCGGCTGGTGTCGGAACAGGTTCTACCCGACGATACAGACGAACCGCTTAGTCTGCTAGACGAACAGGCGATGTCCGAGTATCGAGAAAATCAAGCTTGGGAAGAGCAGCAAACTCAGCGGCAGATTGTCCAACAAGAATTTGAGAATTACTTGGCTGCTGAAGTCGATCCGCTGGCTTCTCGGTGGCTGCAGCTTTACCTGCAAGGTCGTTCCCAAGAGGCAATTGCCGAGGAGTTGAAGGTTCCGATCAAGCAAATTTACCGCTTGCGAGAAAAAGTCAGTTACCACGCGATTCGGGTTTTTGCGGTCAAACAAGCACCGGAATTAGTCGCCAACTGGCTGGAAACTTCGCTCCAAGAACACAGTTTGGGCTTGACTCCCGCCCAGTGGCAGCAATATTTACAAGACCTCACGCCGGTGCAGCGGCAGTTGGTAGAATCGCTGAAAGCTGGGAAAAGTGTAGAGACGATCGCATCTGAATTAAAGCTGAAAACCAATCAAGTCATCGGCGAGTGGAGCAAACTCTATTTAGCAGCTCAATCGCTCCGCAACGAGTAGATTGGTAATGGGTGGCGGGCAATTGCTAATTGTTAATTGGCGGTAGCATTTTTCAGAATCCGCGCTACAAATCAATTCCCGCACAGCCACAGATTACTGCGAGTTTCCCCGTGGAAAACCGCGCGATGCCCCTTGTGTCCAATCAGGTTAGCTCGATCGGGATGTTGTAGCGCTGCCGTGACAAGCGAGTTTCTCGATCGTAGCCGCTACGTGATTTATCTCGCGCAAATCAATCCAAAATCGAAAATCTCAACTCCTCAAGCCCCCGAATTTATCTCGCGCAAGTCAATCCAAAATCTAAAATCTAAAATCTAAAATCGAATGACGATCGCGCTCCGAGACGATCGCAGCCCACTCTCTGAGGTAAGATACTAGCAGCACGATCGACTTTTGAGGATTTTTTAACCAATCCTAAATTCAGCGGTTGCCCGTAAATCATCGGTTGTGGTGCATCTCTAATACTTGTGCATTAAAGACATAATTCTATTGTTGCCAGCCACGGGCATCAATCTCGGGCGATCGATGATAGTGGGTCTAGACTGCGCTAGTCATCATCTAGCTCTCAATCTTTTGGTAGAATTTGAGGCTGCAATACAGCAGGGAGAAAATTCTGGGACTAAGGATTTTTATTTAATAAAAGCTTCCGGTTGTTAGGCCACTTCCTCCGTCAGGGAAGTTGCAGCGTTTAATTTTATCGCATCAGGTTGGTGCGTCGCGCTCGATCGCGCTTCCAACTACAAAGCAGCTAATGGTATATACATCTTCAACACACTCGGCAGCTACAATGGACTCTGATCGAATATTTCACCTAATCGACACAGTTGTCCCCTTTGAAGCTTGCCTTTATTATCAAGTTTTGCCTTTATCTCTAGAAGGTAATCTATTTAAATTGGGCGTAGTCGATGCCCAAGATGACTCCGCCTTGGACTACGTGCAGCGGATTTTAGCTTACATGAATTGCTCAGTCACAACAGAGCCAATTGCCTCGGAAACTCAGCGCTCGATGCTCTCAGCTTACTTGCTGCACGGCAACCAGCTCCGAGAACCCAGCCAGACAGAAACCGCCGCAGCCCCAAAACCCAAAAATCCCCCATCAGCAACTTCAGGCCCCAATGCAGCAACGCTGCTGTCTGTGCCAGAACCCTCAAGGCCCGCTCCTGAGCGGTTTAAACCTGCTAGCGCTGAGGTGCCCCCGACACCGACACAGGTATCGGTTTTGAATGTCGAGGCCTTGCACTTGTCAAGCCCAGTCGAAGTTTTGGCAACTTTGCCCGCGCCCCAACTGCTGGAAGAATTGCTCGGTAGAGTGCTGCGAGAGGGTATCGGCCGCCTGTTTTTTGAGCGGCACCAGTCCCAAGGCCGGATTCTTTGGAGTCAAGACGGCGTTTTGAAATCGATGCTCGAAGGTATCGATATCGTGCTTTTCCAAGAGGTCATCGATGAGTTGAAACGGCTGACGGATATGCCTGTTGGCCCGGTGGAACAAGCCAAACAAGTCGAAGTTGAGCGCATATACCAAAACACTCATTTGCTGTTGCGCTTGCGGGTAATGACGGTGGGTGGCAAGGAAGAAGCCACTCTGCAAGTTTTGCGGGGGGCAGCTTTGAGGTTTTACCAGCAGCAGCAGTTGTCTACTTTGAGTCGGGACGCGCTGCGGCTGGCCGAAGAATTGCAGCGGAAAGTGAATCAAATTCGCGATCGAACTCGGCTTTCTCCTGTGCCTTTAGAGGGGTTGCCCGCTTTGGAACAGGTGATTAGAAATGTTGACGACCAAATTGAAGCTTTGCTGCACGAACATAATCCCGATTAGCCATAATCAGCAATAGATCACTGTTTTGATTTTTTTTTTAACTCATATCGTTTCCGGTTTTATCGGAATGATTTAACCGCAGAGGGCGCTCCAGAACGCAGAGGGAGAGAATACAGAGAGGAATAATTCTGATGCTACCGGATTTGATATCACATCAAGTCTGGTCAAATAATAATAATTACGTTTGTAGTGAGGACTCAAGTCCAAGCGAGTTTTATGATAACTCAAGTCTTCACTACAAAACAATTTGATGGCAGTTGTGCGAGGTGATACCTAGTCCGGTCGATTCCCTCCGCTTCGCTTCGCCCGAAATCAGGTAGGGGCGGGTTCACCAATAATATCTGCCAATAATTGACAATCTCAAAAACCCGCCCGGCCGGGATATTATGGTCAATCGATCGGACATAATATGACACAATATTATACAATTTCAAAAAAATAATGCAACTGTATGCCCGCGATCTAAACCCTGGTAGTCATCATTCATTCCCAATCTAAAATATAAAATCTAAAATCTAAAATGGTATTAGCCGTGCTCGAAAACATTGTTGTACTGCAATAAATCCAAACTCACAAAAACTGGCAAACACTGAAAACATTGCTGTGCAATTTCCCAGCGTTCTTCTCGCTGCAACATAGCAGTCAACTTTTGTTTAGCGCTCAGCAAATAGCGAACATCATTAGCAGCATAATTTAGTTGGTCGTCAGAAAGATTCGTCGCATTTCCCCAGTCGGAACTTTGAGATGTTTTATTTAGTTCTACCTTTTCGAGTTCGAGAATTAATTCTTTCAATCCGTGTCTGTTGGTATAAGTTCTAGCAATTTTACTAGCTAGCTTGGTGCAGAAAACTGGTGCAATGTCAATACTTAAATTGTAACGCATTGTTGCCATATCAAAGCGCGCAAAATGAAATACTTTCTCAATATTTTCGGCTTCCATTAACTTCTTTAAATTCGGGGCTGCTGTCTGGCCTTTGGCAATCCGCACCACTGCAACTTTACCTTCGGGATTGCACAACTGCACCAAACACAAGCGATCGCGCCAAGGTAGCAAACCCATTGTTTCCGTATCAACGGCGATCGCCTCCGCAGTCAAATAATAAGATAAGAGAGAATCGGGAATATCACCATCGCACACTTGAAAATCTGCAAATTCCATTATTAGTAATTTTTGAATGTTGACTTTTGACTGTTGACTTTTGACTGTTGACTGCCCTCTTCTCTCTTCCCTCTTCCTTCTAACTTCAGCATCTACGTCACACTCGATAATTAATCCGTGTATCCGTGTCCGAATCAGTGTCGTGCCTTCCTTCAAATTATCGACTGCGGACAAAAAGCTGAGTAAAATAATACTCGCCTTTGGCATTTTTCGCAACCCCAATACCGGTCACATTAAACTGACCCTCCATATTTTTGCGGTGGCCATCACTTTTAATCCAACCTTCAACAGCATTGCGTACCGGGTCACTGTAGCCCATATTGTAAGCAAGATTTTCAGCTACACTTTGATAAGGAATCGTAATTGCTTTCGCCCGCCCCTCAAATCCATCGTGACTAAAACTGACTTTACCGTTAGCCATATTTTCGCTGTGAATTCTTGCTATCTGAGTGATTTCCGGATCGACACTCAGCGGCGGCAACTTTTTAGATGCTCGGTATTTATTTATCTGTTGGTTAACCGCTTTTTCTAAGTCAGTAATAGCACTCGAAGCAACATTAGTATTCATGGGAGTTTGTGGCAGCGATCGCGTAGGAATGGAAGTGTCACACTTAGGCAGGATTGTCAACAATCCCAAGCAAATCGAAATCAAACCTTTGGACATGAAATCAAACGAGAAATAAAGTTAATTGTTACCGATTCCTACAGAGCGATCGCCCCACATTCCGCTAACCTAGATATTCAGAACCTTCGCTACAGTGTTCACGTCTTTATCGCCGCGTCCGGAACAATTAAGCACAATGCGCGGATTGCCTGTTAGCTGCGGGCACAGAGTCTCCAAATAGGCGATCGCGTGAGAAGTTTCCAAAGCCGGAATAATCCCCTCCAACTGCGAAAGCCGCTGAAAAGCTTCCAGCGCTTCTGCATCAGTAACACTGTAATATTCAGCCCTACCAGCATCCTTCAAATAACTGTGTTCCGGCCCCACACCAGGATAATCCAAACCCGCACTAATCGAATGCGGCTCAATCACTTGACCCTCATTATCTTGCAGCAAATAACTCATCGCCCCGTGCAGAACTCCCACACTTCCCTTAGTCAAAGTAGCAGCGTGTTTATCAGTTTCCACACCTTCGCCTGCGGCTTCAATACCAATCAATCTGACAGTTTCTTCCCCGACAAACTCGTGAAAAAGACCCATTGCATTAGAACCGCCGCCGACGCAAGCTAATAAAATATCCGGCAAACCACCCCACTTTTCCTGACACTGAGCGCGCGTTTCTTCACCGATTATCGCATGGAAATCGCGCACCATCATCGGGTAAGGATGGGGGCCCGCCACGGAACCGAGAATGTAATGAGTTGTTTCGACATTTGTCACCCAGTCGCGAATCGCTTCCGAAGTCGCATCTTTCAGCGTTCCCGTACCCGCAGCCACGGGCCGTACTTCGGCTCCCATCAAGCGCATTCTAAACACATTTAAAGCCTGTCTTTCCATGTCGTGAACGCCCATGTAGACAACGCATTCTATACCGAAACGAGCGCAAACTGTGGCGGTAGCAACGCCGTGTTGACCGGCACCAGTTTCAGCAATTACCCGCTTTTTGCCCATGCGTTTTGCCAGCAATGCTTGAGCTAAAGCGTTGTTGATTTTGTGAGCTCCCGTGTGGTTTAAATCTTCGCGTTTGAGGTAAATTTGCGGGCCAGTTCCGTCTGCTTTAGCGTAGTGTTCGGTGAGGCGTTCGGCGAAATACAAAGGGCTGGGGCGGCCGACATAATCTTTGAGCAGTTGTTGGAGTTGCTCTTGAAATTCCGGTTCGCTGCGGTATTTGTGGAAAGCCGCTTCTAGTTCAAATAAAGCGGGCATCAGGGTTTCGGGGACGTATTTGCCGCCGAATTGACCAAATCTGCCGAGGGAGTCGGGGCGTTGAGTGGTGGTTTCGGTGGTTTCGGTGGTGAGATGCAGGGGGGTAACAGTCATTTGATTTTAGATTTTAGATTTTAGATTTTTTAGATTGGCGGGTAAGCTAGAGGCTTGATGTCGATCGTACCAAATTGCTTGTGGGCTTGAGGCGATCGAACAAATTTCATTATAATTCCTTGAACGCTTGACAATCAAGCATCCAGGATACCCGCCACGCGATTCATCCGTCCAGAAATAAAAAACCTGTATCCGAGAAACTTACCCCCCGAATCTATCCGCGGGGTCAATCCTTCAATCCTTCAATCCTTCAATCTAAAATCTAAAATCTAAAATCTAAAATCGATTGACGGGCTAATACAATAAGTAGAAGATGGGATCGCATTCCGAGCGATCGCAACCATACCCCAATCCGCTAAAACTAGAAATACCACTAAAAAAAGTTCAAGCATCTTAACCTATGGCAGCATCCAAACGCAAAGATTATGACAGCAAAACAACCGAGGGCAAACGAATAGTTTACTCCGAGTTTGGCAACGTTGACAACTCGGCCGCCCTCCAACGGGGAGTTGCCGAAGTTCCCCCCAATCAACAAAACCTCAAAATCGAAGCATCCCGAAAAGGACGCGGCGGCAAAACAGTTACAATCATCAGCGGCTTTCAGGAAAAACCCGAAACATTAGCAACTTTAGCCAAGCAGCTAAAAGCCCAATGCGGTACTGGCGGCACAGTCAAAGATAATGAAATCGAAATTCAAGGCGAACACAAGCAAAAGCTGCTAGAAATTATCACAAAGTTAGGCTACAAAGCTAAAATTAGTGGAGGGTAAATTAGTCAATATTCCTCAGTGTATGGGCGGGGCGGGTTTATGATATACTTAGTTTTAAACATAGATGTTTGGTAAAACCCGCCCCTACATCGCGCAAATTACAGCGGATTCCAGGTTTATAAAGTACACCCCAGAAACCGGGTTTCTTCTGGATTTCTCGCCAGAAACCGGTTTTATTCAAGAAACCCGGTTTCTCTGTACTTCACTTACCTGGAAAGTGCTGTATACGATCGCGAATCAACTAGAAATGATATTACCAATTACCGCCAATTTTTAATGTACACTCGACCTTTAGCTCGTTTAATCGAACAATTGCAGCGCTTGCCAGGAGTCGGCCCAAAAACAGCCCAGCGGCTCGCTTTACATATTTTGAAGAGGCCGGAAGAAGAAGTGCAAGCCCTAGCTAAATCTTTGATTGATGCCAAACAGCAAGTAGGTTTCTGTCAAGTATGCTTTCACTTATCTGCTGACCCTGTTTGCGAAATTTGCCGCAATCCCAACCGCGACACTCATACCATTTGTGTAGTGTCAGAATCTCGCGACGTAATCGCTTTAGAAAAAACGCGGGAATACATGGGTAAATATCACGTTGTTGGCGGCGTTATCTCGCCGATGGATGGAATTGGCCCGGAACAATTGAACATTCAACCGTTAGTGCGGCGCGTCAGCCAGCAAAAGGTTAAGGAAGTAATTATTGCTATTAGTCCCAGCGTGGAAGGCGAAACTACTACTCTTTATATCGGTCACTTATTAAAACCTTTTACCCTAGTGACGCGCATAGCTTTTGGTTTGCCGATGGGGGGAGATTTGGAATATGCCGATGAAGTTACATTGGCTCGTGCTTTGGAAGGAAGGAGGGAGTTGGATTAGGATCGCGAATTAAATAACTTACAATTTTAATTGTTATTGTGGGATGGGCGTCCCGCCCGTCCAAAAAAGACGGGCGGGACGCCCATCCCACTTTCAAGAGTGGAAGTTATTTAATTCTCATTCCTTATTAGAGATGCGATAACAATTATTTTAGGTATTTCTTAGCAAATAGGTCGGGAGGAATGTAGTCATTATTTAAAATCGCTATTTTGCTCTTAAAACAAGATTAATATATCTCATTAGTTGACGATATTGGTTTTTCAAAAATCCTTTATTATAACGCCGACAAGTTCTGCGAAGTCGGGGTTTTGGTCTTCTGTTTTTTGAGCCGTTGTTGACTTATTTAACCCAGATTTAGGATAAAATTTCAAATCCCAAATTGAGCTACTCTCCCCTGTCACTGCCGCGAAAGGGTAAACTGGACAAAGTTACCGATAGTAGTAAAAAATCATGACCAAATTCGATCGACCTTTCACCTACCCCATAACCCGCAAAATCGACCAAACAGACGACTACCACGGCGTCAAAGTATCCGACCCCTACAGATGGCTGGAAAATCCCGACTCTGAGGAAACCCAAGCTTGGGTGGAAGCCCAAAACGCAGTCACTTTTGCCTACCTCAACGAAATTCCGGCGCGGGAAAAAATCAAACAGCGCCTAACTCAACTTTGGGATTACGAGAAATACGGCATACCTTTCAAAGAAGGCGAGCGCTATTTCTACTACAAGAATGACGGCCTGCAAAATCAATCTGTACTCTATACTTTAACATCCCTCGACAGCGAACCCAAAGTATTAATTGATCCCAACACTCTCTCCGAAGATGGAACCGTTGCTCTGGGTGGAATAGCTATCAGCGAAGACGGCAAATACATGGCCTACGGCTTGTCAAATTCCGGTTCCGACTGGCAGGAATGGAAAGTCCGTGATGTGGCAACCGGCGAAGATTTATCAGACCATTTAAAGTGGATTAAATTCTCAGGAGCATCCTGGACTCACGACGGCAAAGGCTTTTTTTATAGTCGCTACGACGAACCCAACGAAAAAAGCAAGCACGAAGAAGTTAACTATTACCAAAAACTGTTTTACCACCAAATCGGCACGCCCCAATCTGAAGACGTATTAATCTACGAGCGACCCGACCAAAAAGAGTGGGGATTTAGCGGCGGCGTCACCGAAGATGGCAAATACTTGATTATCTCTGTTTGGCAGGGAACTGAAACCAAAAACTTGATTTTCTACAAGGATTTAACTGCACCGGAATCAACCGTTGTAGAACTGATTAGCGAATTCGAGGCTGAGTACAGTTTCATCGACAATGAGGGCTCTATTTTCTGGTTTCAAACAAACTTAAATGCACCGCTGGGCCGCGTAATTGCGATCGACACCAACAACCCACCTCCCTCATCCCTCGCTTGTGATGAAACTCCCCCGTCGCCCAGAGAGGGGGGGTTCACAGAAATTATCCCCGAAGCAGCAGAAACCCTCGAAGGCATAGGCCTCCTGAACAATCAATTTGTCGCTTCCTACTTGAAAGACGCCTACACCCAGATTAAAATTTTCAACTTAGATGGCTCTTTCGTGCGAGAAGTTGCCTTGCCCGGAATCGGTTCGGCGGGAGGATTCAGCGGCAAGCGGCACGACACCGAAACTTTTTATGCTTACACCAGTTTCACCGCACCTAACATCATCTATCACTACAATATGGTGACGGATGAAAGTACGATTTATCGCCAACCAAATGTCGATTTTAATCCAGACGATTACGAAACAAAACAAGTATTTTACCCAAGCAAAGACGGTACGCAAGTACCCATGTTTATCACCCACAAGAAAGGCTTGCAGTTGGATGGCAATAATCCCACCTACCTTTACGGATACGGTGGTTTTGGTATCTCGCTAACTCCGAGTTTTTCTGTTAGCAGGATAGTGTGGTTAGAGATGGGTGGAGTTTATGCGATCGCCTGTTTGCGGGGAGGCGGCGAGTACGGCGAATCATGGCACGAAGCAGGCAAAAAGTTGAACAAGCAAAACGTGTTTGATGACTTTATAGCTGGCGCTGAATGGTTGATCGAAAACAAGTATACCAAACCTGCAAAATTGGCGATCGCAGGCGGTAGCAATGGCGGTTTATTAGTAGGGGCTTGCATGACTCAGCGGCCGGAATTGTTCGGTGCAGCGCTGCCGGCTGTCGGCGTTTTGGATATGTTGCGCTTCCACAAATTTACCATTGGTTGGGCTTGGACTTCTGAATACGGTTCGCCGGAAAATCCCGAAGAATTTCCCACAATTCACGGCTATTCTCCCTTGCACAATCTCAAACCGGGAACGGCTTATCCAGCGACAATGATTACAACTGCCGATCACGACGATCGCGTGGTTCCGGCCCACAGTTTCAAGTTTGCTTCTGCTTTGCAAGAAACCCACGCGGGAGAAAATCCCGTGTTAATTCGGATTGAAACGAAAGCGGGACACGGTGCCGGCAAACCCACTGCGAAAGTGATTGAAGAATTGGCTGATGAATGGGCTTTTTTAGTGCGGGAACTCGATATTGACGCTTAGCAAGCGGCGTTAGAGGGTGCGATCGACGCAGTTTGATGATTTAGATATAAACAGAGTGTAAAGGACGATCGTACTTTTTGAATTCAAGGGCGATCGTTCTTTTTTGTCACCGCAATCCTGGTATTAACATATATAATTTGTCAAGGTTTTTTTGTTAAATTTTGTAGCTTTAAGTTGCTATTATTACATGGCTGTGAGTTTACTGCACCCCAAAGTAGTATAAGTATAAATCTCTAGAAATGCCGTACTCTCAACTTTCAAGAGCGATCGCACCTCAAAGTCAAAATCTGCCAATTTTTAGGAAATTAATATTTTCAGTATATTTACAGTTCAAGCTGTCTGAGGAATGAGAATTAAATAACTTCCACTCTTGAAAGTGGGATGGGCTCTTATAGCCCGTCCACTCATGACGGGCTTTCAGGCCCATCCCACAATAACAATTAAAATTGTAAGTTATTTAATTCGCGATCCTGAGCCAGCCTCGATATCACCAGACTCAGAAAAGCGGCATGAGGGGTCAGACCCCTTGTACTGATAAATCCGTAAGTAATTTACCATGTAACTAACGTTAGACCTGATATCATTTTTCCCAAAAATAGAGGGTTTTGGCTAATATGAAGGCTGTGACCCCTTATTCATGTTATGATTGGCAGCGATCGGTCGCATCAGGACATCCAAGGGCGATCGCTGCAATTCCTCTCTAATGATTGCCTAACATCACAAATAACAAATACAGGAAAATATTATATATCCTAAAAAAAATATTTTTCAAAACTTTATACTGCAAAGTTTATCATCCTCTATGAAAAGGGGTAGCTTAGATTTAGCAACCAAATTAACCAACAATAAGAACCATCCCAAATCTGTCAATTTTGTCATCTACACAAACACGGAAATCTACCAACATGGAAACTAAAATCTTGAGACAAGCTAGCCATAAAGCAGAGACGGCTAGCCGAAAAAATCTAGCGATTGTGGATTCAAAAGTAGAAAACTACCAAGAGTTGCTCAGGGGAGTGAAAAGCGATACAGAAGTAATCCTGCTCGATAGATTCCGGGATGGAATCGAACAAATTGCCGAAATAACAGCATCAAGGCACAGCCTCAACAGCATTCAAATAGTTGCTCACGGCGCATCAGCATCAGTAGAAATCGGCCGGGCCGAACTCAATATTCACAATATAGAAACCTATTCCAGCCAATTGCAGCAGTGGGGTAAAGCTCTCAACGAAACAGGTAGTATTCTGCTGTTAAGTTGCAACACAGGCGCAGGGGAATCTGGTCTAAAATTCATACAAAAACTCAGCCAAATAACAGGAGCAAATGTTGCAGCTTCCAACAATCTAACAGGGAGTGCAGCATTAGGCGGCGACTGGGAATTAGAAATTACTACAGGACAAATAAATACCGAAATAGCCTTTGAAAAAGAAGTCCTAGAAGGCTACACATCAGTCCTGGCTACCTTAGCGGCTGAAGAATTTAAAAATCCAACAGCGATCGGGCCTTGGATTTATAATACGGAGGGTTCACCTCCTGGCTTAACCGCAGGCACCGGCCCCGGCGTTATTCCCGGTGTAGTCGGAGGGCCAGTCGATCCACCCGGATCCGGTGCTTTGAGATTAACATCAAACGCCTTTGACCAAGCAGCTTTTGTAATCTACAACAACCCCATCTCCGCCACTGAGGGTCTGAGAATTACCTTTGATTTCTTTGCCTATAACAGAGGTACTGTCCCTGATCCGAATGGTGAGCTCCTTGGTGCGGATGGCATTAGTTTTTTCCTCATTGACGGAACAGCTACGCCAACACAAGCGGGAGGCTTTGGCGGCTCTCTCGGCTATGCTCAGAATAATAGGGATGGAATTGTACCGGGTATTAAAGGAGGTTATTTAGGTATCGGATTAGACGAGTTTGGCTTTTTTTCTGCCAGTCAATCAGGATCGGGAGGGCGTGTGGGCGGCCCGGGGCAGAGGCCGGATTCATTAGGAATTAGAGGCAGCGAAAACACATCTTATAAATTTTTAACTAGCACTCCCATTGCCATTGGTATAGATAATACAATGGCGCCCAGTCGCACTACTCCTAATACTAAAAGAAGCGTCCAAATTACATTATTCCCGACGAGTTCAGCAACACCTAACCATCGTCTTACAGTTGCCTTCGATTTGACCGGCGACGGCGACTTTAATGATGCGGGCGAAACACCGATCGACATACCAAATTTGGAAGCCCTAAACGGAGAAGTGCCACGTACTTTTAAATTTGGCTTTGCTGCTTCGACAGGGGGAAACACAAACATTCACGAAGTTAACAATGTCATCGTCCAAAGTATAGATGAGCCTGCACTCCGCGCCGACGTTTCCATTGTTAAAAAAGGCCCGCTGTTCGCCACACCCAACAGCACCATTACCTATACGATTACCTCCACAAATAACGGGCCAGACAGCGCCGAAAGCGTCCTGATTCAAGATCCCCTGCCTGCAGGCTTAAGTTTCGTCAGCGCCTCCGACCTCGCCACATACAATCCCACAACGAGGACGGTCATCTGGCCGGTGATTCCGACTCTGGCTAACGGTGCTAGCCAAACCCGCACCATCACAGCCACAGTTTCCCCAACAGTCACAGCTCCCTTAACCAACACTGCCTATAGCACATCCAGCACTTTCGACCCAAATCTAGCTAACAACAATAGTTCCCAACCCATCTCTCAAGTCTCAACTACAATTGTTGCTGCTCTTGCCGACGTTGTTACCACCAAAACCGGGACTGCGGCTGCTGCACCGGGTGAAACAGTTACTTACATAATTTCCACAGTCAACAACGGGCCAAGCACAGCCACAAACGTCACCGTTACCGACAGCATTGTTCCCGGTTTAAATATAGTTAGTCTACCCAACGACGCTGTTTACAATGCAGAGACTGGGAGTGTCACCTTCCCAGCGATTCCCAGCTTGCCTTCCGGTGCTCCTCCTGCCATCAACACAGTCAGCTTCATCGCACCTGCATCCGGCAGCGTCAGCAACACCGCCAGAAATACCTCAGCTACCCCAGATCCTTTTCCTGAAAACAACAACGGCACTGATCCGCTGGCTACCTTCACCACAACTCTGACACCTAGTGCCGACGTTGTTACCAGCAAAACCGGGACTACGGCAGCAGCACCGGGTGAAATAGTTACTTACACAATTTCCACAGTCAACAACGGCCCAAGCACAGCCGCAAACGTCACCATTACCGACACCATCCTTCCCGACTTAACAGGAGTCATCCCCTCCGACGGCGGCGTCTACGATCGGGTTACAGGCATTGTCACCTTCGCGCCCGTTCCCAGCTTAGCCAGCGGTGTCACCGTCAACAACACAGTCCGCTTCATCGCACCTGCATCCGGCAGCGTCACCAACACCGCCAGAAGTACCTCAACTACCGCTGACCCCACTCCAGGCAACAACGCATCTACAGTCACCACAACTCTGACACCTAGTGCCGACGTTGTTACCACCAAAACCGGGACTGCGGCAGCAGCACCGGGTGAAGTAGTTACTTACACAATTTCCACAGTCAACAACGGCCCAAGCACAGCGGAAAACATCACAATTACTGACAGCATCGTTGGGGGCGCAACAGAAGTCAACGGCGGTGTCTACGATCCCAATACAGGCATTGTCACCTTCGCGCCCGTTCCCAGCTTAGCCAGCGGTGTCACCGTCAACAACACAGTCCGCTTCATCGCACCTGCATCCGGCAGCGTCACCAACACCGCCAGAAGTACCTCAACTACCGCTGACCCCACTCCAGGCAACAACGCATCTACAGTCACCACAACTCTGACACCTAGTGCCGACGTTGTTACCACCAAAACCGGGACTGCGGCGGCTGCACCGGGTGAAGTAGTTACTTACACAATTTCCACAGTCAACAACGGCCCAAGCACAGCCGCAAACGTCACCATTACCGACACCATCCTTCCCGACTTAACA
Source organism: Microcoleus sp. AT8-A3 (assembly GCF_036705675.1). Classification (NCBI taxonomy): domain Bacteria; kingdom Bacillati; phylum Cyanobacteriota; class Cyanophyceae; order Oscillatoriales; family Microcoleaceae; genus Microcoleus; species Microcoleus sp. AT8-A3. Next base: position 780 of record NZ_JAUBVD010000036.1, on the reverse strand, counting down.
GGAGTCATCCCCTCCGACGGCGGCGTCTACGATCGGGTTACAGGTATAGTCACCTTCGCGCCCGTTCCCAGCTTAGCCAGCGGTGTCACCGTCAACAACACAGTCCGCTTCATCGCACCTGCATCCGGCAGCGTCACCAACACCGCCAGAAGTACCTCAACTACCGCTGACCCCACTCCAGGCAACAACGCATCTACATTCACCACAACTCTGACACCAACTCCAACTCCCACACCAACTACAACTCCCACACCAACTACAACTCCCACACCAACTACAACTCCCACACCGACTACAAGTCCAACTCCCACACCGACTACAAGTCCAACTCCCACACCGACTACAAGTCCAACTCCCACACCGACTACAAGTCCAACT
>NZ_JAUBVD010000036.1:0-302 GCF_036705675.1 Microcoleus sp. AT8-A3 | reverse complement strand
CCGACTCCCACACCGACTACAAGTCCAACTCCAACTCCCACACCGACTACAAGTCCAACTCCCACACCGACTACAAGTCCAACACCAACTCCCACACCAACTACAAGTCCAACTCCCACACCGACTACAAGTCCAACTCCAACTCCCACACCAACTACAAGTCCAACTCCAACTCCCACACCGACTACAAGTCCAACTCCAACTCCAACTAACAACCAACCGCCATTAGCCAACAATGCCAACTCCCGCCTCGCGCCCAACAGCAGCCAGTTAGTCACAGGATTGGGAGGAAGTGACCCCGA
>NZ_JAUBVD010000035.1:0-68853 GCF_036705675.1 Microcoleus sp. AT8-A3 | reverse complement strand
CTCTTGACAGGATGCTCTTTTATATCTTGCCCTTTTTGTCAAGTACAATTTATACCAAATTAGATGAGCTTACCCTGATTAAATACTTGCCTCTCTCTCTTCTCTCTCTGCGCCCTCTGCGCCCTCTGCGGTTAATAAAAATTATTAAGTTCGCAGCGCGCACCTATGGCATAATTGGTGGCAACATTGCCTGAATTGCGATATTAAAAGTAGGAAATTCCAGCGGTGAAACGATCGCGCTTTCTCCCAGAATTAATTCGCTTTGATACCCATTTTCTGTAGGTTCTCGAAAAACGTGCAGTTGTCGATCGCCCACATTTAATACCCAATAATCGGCAATTCCCGATCGCGCGTAAGCTTTGGCTTTAATTTCGCGATCGAAAGTTAAGCTGCTGTCTGCCACTTCGATAATTAGATATACCTCTGAGGGCGTCGGATGGTGAGTCGCATAGTCAAAAGGATCGATTCTGACTACGGCAATATCTGGTTCGGGTTCAGAATTGTCATCAAGGGCGATCGGATCTTGCATACGTACCCAGGCAAGATTTCTAAAAAGGTATTGCAGCAAGCTATCTGTACGCCCTAAAGCGGAGGTGTGAGCAGTTCCTTTTGCACTCATTTTGATGATATTTCCTGAAAGTAGTTCGACTCGTTCCTCTGGGTGAAAAAATCCCATCTCTCCCAGCTTGTGATACTCTTTAACTGTCCATTTACGGAGCGTGAAAGCAGCTTCTGTTGTTAGCATATCTCGATTGATAAATTTATAATTTGATGTGGAATGATTTTATTTTAGCTTATGCTATTAACTGGTTCCCAGGCTCTGCCTGGAAACCGATATAAGCGAGGCTCTGCCTCGCAAGCTTTTATGGGAATTGGAGGCACAGCCTCCGGATCTGCGTTACCAGGCTCTGCCTGGTAACGAGTAAAGCAGTTAAGATGCTCCGAGATTGATTTTTGTTACGTCGCCCGCGACAACATTAACTGTTTGTTGAATTTGACTACCGTCAACTTTCAACTGATAAGTTCCCGGAGAAAGCTCGATCGCCCCAAACCATCCTTTACCATCGGCGCGCAGTTGACGCACCGCGCCAATATCATCGATCGACTGCAATGTCAAGCTCGCACCGTCGCAAGTTTGAGCGCAGCGCTGCAAATTTCCGGCGATCGCACCTGTAGTCGGCCGCGACTTCCAAGGCATATCGGGAATCCCCACCGCAGTCGTCCACACCGGCTGAGTTTCAACAGTTTTACCCGTCGCGCCGTCAACGTATTGACTCGGCTGCGAGAGCGCGGTATAAAACCAATCATTGCTTTGAAGAACGTATTTCCAAGGCTGGCGGGGCAAATCACCGCTACCGCCCGATCGCAGTTCCACATTCGTGTAGACGTTGCTGCTAGCGTAGGAATACAGCACCGTACCCGCTAGGTTATTCCCTTTCGCAGAAGGCCCTTCGGCGCGGCGTACCTGCGCTAGAGTGTCTTCGATGTAGTTGAGGTAATTGCCGGGGCCGATCGCAATTTGGCGATTGTACTGGTGGTCTTTGGCGTACTCGATCCAGTTGTCATAAGCGAGTTTTTGCGATCGTTTGTACTCGCGCTGGTAAGTCATCGGCATCGCCATGTCTACAATCCCTTCTTCCAGCCAAGCGCGCCAATCTTGCAATACTTCTTTGTAAGGCTGCGTTTGATACCACCCTGCATCGTTTTGCGGGCCGTCTCCCCAGGCGATCGTGGCGGCGGTAATTTTAACGCGCGGTTTAATCGCAAGGCTTTCTACATAAAGCTTCCGCACTAAATTTGTCACCTGATCGCGCCGCCACTGCATCCAGGCGGGATCGGTGGGTGCGGGTTTGCCCGATCGACCTGTTTGCTGATTGAAACGGGCGATCGCAGTCGGATTGTAGCCCCAAGTCGGCCCGCCGTAGCGCACATAATCCAACTGTACGCCGTCCACATCGTAGCGCTTCAGCAAGTCCAAATATACGGAAACGGTATAATCTACGGCGTCTGGATGGCCGGGATCGAGATAGCCTTGGGCTTCCCCACCGTAAGTCAGCATTGCCCAATTCTCGCTGCCGGGGGCCGAAGGCCCGTGTTGTTGCCAAACGTGACCGGCGGGAAGTTTGGTGCCCGAAACCACCGGCAGCGTCACCATCCAAGCGTGTACTTCAATGCCTGCGGCGTGGGCTTTGTCAATCAAATCTTGCAGGGGATCGAAACCGGGGGGAACGTTGGGATCGAGGGTGCGGGGTTCGATCGCACTCGTGTAAAAAGCATCGCCGCGGCGGCGGACTTGGGCGACGATCGCGTTGGCATTTGCCCGCTGCGCGTCTGCGATCAATTTTGTGACTTCTTGAGGGGTTTTGAAGCCGGGGTTGAAGGCGTCCACCCAGAAGGCGCGAAATTCGGCGGTTTGGGTTTGTGGGGGCATAGTTGCGATCGCGCGGTTTGGGAACCAGTTTGATAACCAACCAGGAGTCAGCAGAAAACTAATTGTTAAGCCAATCAGGAACAAGCTTGACAAAAAGAATGTTTTGGTATTTCGCATCAGAAATGTGTGAGAGAGCGTTTAACAGTCCTTTACGGACTTTTGGTTTGAGCGTCCGCTTGACATTTTCGCACAAGGGTACATTCATTGGGTCGATCAGTAAATAGTTGAGTAATACCGCTGGGAGAGTCGAGAATGAGATTAAAATTGACCTTGGCAAAATGCGCGATATTTTCCGATCTTTCAATATAGCGGTTGAGCCCGTAAATTGAATCCGCTACACCACTTAACATAGTTTTACAGGCTAAATAGGGTTTTAATGATTTTCATTTTGGCTGTATCAAGGCCGGGTTCAAGTTTGGCAATTGGAGTTAGGCTTTTCCACTTGCCTTTATTTGCGTTGAAAATAGCATCTGCTGTTTTTTCGGCATCAATATTTTCAAAGCCGCCTATTTTATTAGTGGATAAGTAATTGAGGCGATCGAAAATTTCATCTCTAGATGCACGTTTCACGCTAACTGCTTCAGGCGGTGGCGGCGGTGGCGCCACTGGAGCAGGCGATAGAAAGCAGACTTTGGCAAGTGCATCCAACTTTTTACCCTTAGTAATGCCACATTTTAAGCTGATAACAGGGTTAAAGTTTGACCACGTTTCCCGATTGGCTGCTGAAATGCGATTAGCTGCTACAATAACATCCAATCCCTTCAATGCACTTCCTGGTTCTGCAACCAAATATCTAAGTGCAGCGAGAATAGTATCTCTTGATGCTGTGCTAAGGTTAACTTTTGGTATGACTTCCCTTGCTAAAATTTTAGCTTGCTCAATGTTTTTAGATTCTGGCTCAATGATTATGCACCAGACTCGCTCTAGTTCAGCTTGTTGAGCGACTGCATAAATAAACGAATTGCTGACTACTTGATATTGATAATCACCTGTTTCTTTAACAATCACAGGAATCCAATTGCGTCCGCCAGCGTTCAAAATAGCCTCGGCTGCGGCGGTGATAATAAACTCAGATTCAGAGCAGGGTTCCCCTGGTTCAATATCAGCTAATGGCAGGTGCATCAGCTTACCGATGTCATCATATTTACTCATTGTAAGAAATACTCCTTAATTAGACCAAAATAGTGTTCAGCAGCGGTCTTGTTAAGAAAGACAGCGGGAATATGAGAGAAAGCAGCATTGGCAACAGTTGCATAGCTGGGAATGCTGAAGATAGTTTTGTCAGCCTTCCCGCTTGTAGATTTAGGCCAATAATATGGTAGCAGATCAAAGCTGCCTTTTTTAGCTTGATTAATTATTTTTTCAATTTCCAGATTCGCTGTCTGAAGCCCAGGATCTGTGATCTTCTCTCCATTGAAAAAGATGGGTAAGGCAATTGGCCCACCATCTCCTCTTTCTTGTTTAATTTCGGGAATAAAATTTGTAATTACCCTCGCGGCATTGTGTAGTGAGGCTAATCCATTATGCTTGGTAGGGATGAGAACAACGTCAGAGGCATAAAGACTGCTCTGACTGAAAAATAACCATTGGGTAGGGCAATCAATCAATATGTAATCATATTGATAAACAAAAGTTTTAAGGATATCTCGCAATCTTTTTGGCCCCCTTGGAACTGTCATACTCTTTGTTGTATGGTTTACACTCTGCTCTGTAAATTCTTCCATTCTTTCATCTGATGGAATCACCTCAAAAAGATGTAATTGTTGTCCCTGTTTGTTGGTGTGAATAAAAGGAACAACTGTTTTGATAACATCTGCTTTGGGATTAATTAGACAGTCAGATAAAGTAATAGAGCCTACGCCTAATCCAAGAGTTTGCGTTAAATCTCTTTGTGAATCAAAATCAACTACTAGAACTTTCTTGTTTTGTTTTCGCAAAATTGCTGCTAAATTGAGCGTTGTTGTCGTTTTGCCTACACCTCCTTTATTGTTATAGATACAAACCGTCAATGCCTTGGGCGGGTTGTCAATCAAAGATTTGATATGTTGGACAATGGCACTAATATTACTTTTGTTAATCAGAGTGCAAGCAGTTGCTGGAATTACAACTTTCCCATGCCTCTGAAATAACTGGATATGAATGCCATTGGTAATAATGCCCCATTGAGCGGTTTGACATTTAGGAGATAGCAGATATCTTTTAATCTGTTCCCTAGTAGCGTTATATTTGGGAGTACCTTCCGCCAAGTTAATTTTAGCTCCTGTCGCTATTGCCCGTCCCTTGCCTTCAACAAGTAAGTAGGGATCAACACCCGAAAACAAAAACTTATTAGTCCCAATATTTTTACGAGCGGCGAAATCTACTGTATCAGCACCTCGACCTGTTGGAAATTGCGGAAACAGCATTTCATTTTTAGTGAATCCAAGTGCTTCTATCAGAACCGACGTAAATTGAGAGTTGACGATCGCTTCACTGGCATTCTCTGGAATGCTATCTAAAACTTGACTCCAGTTGATAGTTGTCATCATTTATAGCTAGATACTTAAGTAAAATCATAACGCTTGGTTTGAGTTTGTGTCATCGTTAGCTACCTCCCGCTCTAGCTATATGAACAGTCAACATACTTTGGGATAAGTTATATATTTTCTAGGGCGCTTGACATTTTTGCACATCCGTGGCATTTTGGGCGAAAATAAACTGAACTGGCGATCCTCTTCGAGGGCTTCGCTAACGCACTTTTTGAACAAATGATAGTACCGCACTTTCAAACCCTAGCCCTTCCGGGTAACAGCTACTCAACTGCAAGCAATTTACTCGATCGAGTAGATGGCTGGCGCCAAGAAGCAACTCGGAAGTTGCAGCAAAGCCAGAGAGGAGAAAAAGGACAATTTTTAACACCTTCCTCCGTCGCAAGTTTGATGGCGGGAATGTTTGAATTTAACTGTCCCGATATATCGCTTTTAGATGCCGGTGCAGGAATTGGTTCGCTGTTAGCAGCAGTTGTTTGCGAACTTTGTCAGCGCCCAAACAAACCTCGCAGCCTGCACGTTACAGCTTATGAAATTGACCTTATTTTGATTGAATACCTCAAGCAAACTTTAGAATTATGCAGTATTGAATGTCAGCGTTTTGGGATATCTTTTACCTGTGAGGTTCGCGAAATAGATTTTATTCAAGACAGCGCCGATATGTTGCAGCCCAATCTATTTACACAACCAGTCAAACGGGAATTTACCCATGCAATTATCAATCCTCCCTATGCCAAAATAGACGCTAAATCCCAAGCCCGAACCTTGCTGCGTTCTATAGGACTAGAAACCAGCAATCTCTACGCTGGCTTCACAGTTGCTGCTGCTCACCTGCTCAAACCAAACGGTGAATTAGTATCGATTACTCCCCGCAGCTTTTGCAACGGTTTATACTTTCGAGACTTCCGCAAAGTATTCCTTCAAATGATGGCTTTACGCCAAGTACACATCTTTGAATCCCGACAGTTGCCATTTCGCGATGATGCGGTGCTGCAAGAAACTATTATTGTGCGCGCCACCAAACAAATAGAACAGCCAGATACTGTACTAATTACCTCAAGCAGCAGCGTGGGCGACGACCTAATTTTGTCTCACCAACTGCCCTATACCGCCCTAATTAATCCCAATGATTCCGAGCAATTTATTCGGATTTTACCGGATTCTGTCAGCCAGCAAGTAGTCGAGCAAATGGCTCAATTTACTTGCACCCTAGAGGAATTAGGCTTAACAGTTTCTACGGGAAAAGTTGTAGATTTTCGTGTTCGCTCTGACTTGCGCCTAAAACCTGAGAACGGTACAGTTCCGCTGATTTATCCCGCACACTTCTCGGCTGGCGGTGTTGAATATCCCACAGCCACGAGAAAGCATCAAGCTTTAGCTGTCACGGAAAAAACTGCTGCACTCCTCGTACCTAACGAACATTATGTTTTGAGCAAGCGCTTCTCGTCAAAGGAAGAGAAAAAGCGAATTGTTGCAGTTGTCTGGGATGCCACCAAAATTAATAGTTCTAGCGTTGGTTTTGAGAACCATTTGAATTACTTTCACCAACAGGGACGCGGATTAGACCTCACCCTGGCGCGGGGATTAGCCGTTTATCTAAATTCGAGTTTGGTAGATGCGTTTTTCCGACTGTTCAACGGACACACTCAAGTTAATGCTACGGATTTACGCAATTTGAAGTATCCTAATCTAGAGCAATTACTTTTACTTGGCGCTCAAATAGGAGAAATATTTCCTACACAGCGGGAGATTGATCAACTTGTCGAGAGACAACTGCTGAAGGCGACCAATCCGTTAGAAAATAGCCCAATGACAATCAAGAACCGTATTGATGAATCTCTAGAAATACTTGCAGCGCTGGGTTTTCCAAAAGGTCAGGTTAACGAACGTTCCGCCTTAACCCTTCTGGCTTTGCTTGACCTCAAGCCAAAGGATGCTTGGGAATTGGCAAAATCTCCACTTCGGGGAATCACACCAATTATGGAATTTATGGCTCAGCAATACGGTAAAAAGTATGCGCCAAATACGCGGGAAACTGTGCGCCGCCAGACTGTGCATCAGTTTCTAGATGCAGGTTTAATTGTTGTTAATCCTGACAGTCCCGAACGTCCGGTGAATAGTTCAAAAACTGCATATCAGATAGAAGAAAGTGCTTTGGAACTGCTGCGAACTTATGACACTTCTGACTGGGACAAGAATCTTCGCGCTTACCTCGTTCATTTTAACGAAGAAAAATTTTTGCAGGCTTATTCACAAAACAAAAATAGTTTTGAGTCTGAATGATGCTAAAATGCACTATTTATATGGCAGCCGCTGGCATCGGAATGGCATATACTGTGATGCAAGCGGTTTAATTGACCGGAATTGTCGATCGCACTCAGTAAATCAAATAAGTAACTAGGTAAAATATCTCTGCAATGGAAAAAAAGCATAACGCTGGATTGTGGGTATCAGTATTATACTTCGCTCAAGGTCTCCCTTACACCGTCGTTAATTTAATGTCGGTGATTTTTTTGAAAGGTATGGGAACCAGCAACGAACTCATCGGCTTGACAAGTCTTTTGTCTTTTCCTTGGGTATTAAAAGGTTTGTGGGGGCCAGTTGTTGATTTGTATTCCACCAAACGCAAATGGATTTTAACAACCGAAATCATTTGTGCTTTTCTGTTTGCTTTCCTAGCTTTTGGCGTATTAACGCCGGCACCGATTATTATATCGCTTGTTATCTTTACCGCGATCGCATTTGTATCCGCTACTCACGACATCGCCATTGACGGATTTTATTTAAACACTCTAAATAAAGACCAGCAAGCCTTGTTTGTCGGGGTTCGCAACACGGCTTATAGAGGTGCTGTCATTGCCGGTAGCGGTTTATTGGTGTTCTTAGCGGGGAAACTGGCCGAACAGCATTTAGTCACTGGAAATACAGGCGACACAAAAACATATCAAAACATTCCACTGTCACTTTTCGGTTCGGATTTTAGCGTGTCGGCGCTTAACTACGGATGGGCGACAGCCTTTGGTATTTGTGCGATTATGTTTGTGCTGATATATCTTTTTCAGCGGTGGTATCTTCCCTATCCTAGAAATTACGATCTAGAATCCGGTGCACCCCAACAAACAACCAGCTTTGTCGAAGCATTCAAAACCTATTTTCAGCAAGATAAAATAGGTTGGATTGTGGCTTACGTCTTAATTTTTAGGTTAGGCGATGCCTTGACGTTTAAAATGGCTCCTCCCTTTTTAATGGATAAAGTTGAGAAAGGAGGATTAGCAGTTTCTACGTCGGATATGGGCTTATTATCCGGTACTTTAGGGGTAATGTTTCTGTTAATAGGAGGGTTGCTGGGCGGCTATTTGATTGCTAAACAAGGATTGAAAAAATGGATGTGGCCGACGGCTATTCTGCAAAATTCGACTAACGTGCTGTATTGGCTGTTGGCAATCAATCAACCGGGGATTGAATGGGCTTATGCTGTAAATTCGATCGAGCAATTTACTTACGGACTTGGCGTAGCTGCCTATACAGTGTTCTTGATGCGGACTGTCCGCCCTGAATACGAAGCATCTCATTATGCAATTACAACGGCTTTTATGGCCGCAGGAGTGCTGATTCCGGGCGTTTTTAGCGGCTACTTGCAGGCGAGTCTCGGCTATCAAAATTATTTTTTGATGAGCGCGCTGGCTGTGATTCCCGGTATGCTGACGATTTTCTTTCTGCCCCTAGACGATGAGAAAAAATTGGCATCCATGCCGAGACCTGGGCTTGACGATTTCGATTAATCATCGAACGAGTATAAATTGTGTGCGCTTGCGTTCATAAGATAAAATAAGGACACAACATTGTTGTGTCCCTACCGCTACCGAATATCTGTATTGTCAGCCGCCAACTAAATCGCAATAAAATCGCTAGCTGTTAGCGGACTACTTGGAATGCCAGGAATACTGGCAAGAACTTCGCCGTTACTGGCAATTTCGATCGTCGTTATAAAATCGCCTGGAGTAACTCTCAATTGGTTGAAGGTCAAACCTCCGCTCAAACCGATTAAATCTTCACCTTTTTGAAAGTCTAAAAATGTATCTGTACCGGCACCTGCTCCTAACACCAATACGTCGCGTCCAGTGCCACCAATTAAGAGATCCGCACCCATTGCGCCAATGAGTGTATCGTCTCCTTCTCCACCGCTCAAATTGTCATCCCCTTTACCACCTAATAGTAGGTCGTTGCCGCTGCCACCGCTGATAATATCGTTGCCTTTGTTGCCGCTGAGAGTGTCGTTTCCCCCATTGCCAGTGATAATATCGTCCGCTGCAAAACCTGATGCTGTATTGTTGGCATCGTCGCCTACTAAATTGTTAATTTTGGAGACATCGAGAGCAGTTTGCATTGCCACAACGTTTGTTAAAAACGAGCTTCCCGGAGTGGTTCTTAATTGTTCTAAACTGCTGCGCGATTCCAGCGATGTTGCTAAGGTTGGCAGTGCAAAGTCTAAGCTAGCTAACAGTTCTAAATAATCTGAATCTGTGAAAGTGAAATCAGGGCGGTTCAACTGGTCTACAGAGATTTCTGTCTGAGTCAAGCCGGGAGGAGGAGAAGTTAACAAACCGTTTTGGGTGTGCTTTTCCAAGACAAGTAGCGGGTTGATAATCGGGTTAGTAAATGTTTGAAGAACTACTTTTCCCGGTAGGAAAGCTTCTCCTCCCAAACTCACAAAATCGCCGCTAACTATGTAGTGAGTTACATTTTTTCCTGGGCCGACTTTCTGCTTGAATGTATTGACTGTACTCTGAGCAACTCCGGGAGAATTGAAGGTGACAACATCTCCGATAGTAGATGTAAATTCGGTGGCGGCTAGTTGCGTTATGGCGCCGCCTAAGCTGTGTCCGAGAACATCTGGTGGCAAGCGGCTGGGGTTTTTGGCTGTATCTTGACTGATTTGTGTCAGCCAATTTCCTAATGCTTGTTTGTTGGCTTCAAATTGGTTGAAACCTGCGCCCCGCGGGTCTGCGTTGGCAATATCGTCTACGGGCGAGTCAGTGCCGCGAACTACCAAAACAGGCGGTTTGTCTGGGGTGGTGGAAATTAAGCCGATCGCGTGAAATCCAGTTCCGGGATCGTCAAAGGTGCGATCGATTTGGTAGCCAGCAGCACTCAAACCTGTTTGAACTAAAGTTTGAAACTGGGGCTGGTCATCTATGTAAACAAGTTGCTTGGCTATAGTTTCGTAAGCGGCGGGGGAGGAGGGCATATTTTTTTATTTCCTGTCGTTTGATGGGGAATTAGTTTTTAAGCTACTTAACTCAGTTTACTATAAACTTCGTTTATTAACCATATTAATGGGTCATTTTTAGTGGCTTTTTAGGGGCAAATTAATTGAGATTTTTTAACAAAAAAAACCTCTCGATACAAAACCCATGCGGGTTTCTCGCCACCACAAATACAAATTTTGCTCGCCCTAAAACTATACAAAATCTACCCGACTAATATCGCTGGCAACTACGCCTCTGAGAGTAGCAAGAATTTCCCCAGTAATCGGGATACTAATTAAAGCTCCGTCAACACCTTGGGTTACTGTAACTTGAGGAAAAGTTAGACCCCGCGACAGGGTAATTAAATCTTCACTATCTTGAAAATCTACAATCACATCTGCTCCGCCACCGGGTTCCAATACAAAGCGATCGCGCCCCGCACCACCAATTAAAAAATCGTTGCCCAACTCGCCGGAAACCAAATCATTTCCGTCGCCCCCCTCCAAATAATCGTTATCTCTGCCGCCGTACAAGAAATCGTCGCCATCACCACCGATGATGCTGTCATTACCTCGATTGCCTCTGAGAGTATCGTTACCGCCGTTGCCGGTAACTGTATCCTCTCCAGGGCCCCCCGTAGCAGTATTGTTGCGAGCGTCGCCTGATAAATAATTCGGTTGTAAGGGAGCTAAACCGTATTGCATTTGTCTGATCAACTGCACAAAAGAAAATTCTGGTGCGGTTCTCACACTCTCTGCACCGCCTCTGCTTCTGATGGCGACTGACACATTGGGCAAGGCCAAATTCATGGCAGCGATAAACTCGTTAAAATCTGAATCGTTGTTATAAGTAAATTCAGGACTGTTTAATTGTTCTACGGAAATTTGCCTCTGCAAAAAACCCACGGGCGGATTAGTTAACAAATTTTCAGTTCGATGTTTTGCCAAAACAGTTAAGGGATTAATACTCGGATCGGTAAAACTTTGGATAAATACTTTACCCGGAATAAATGCTTCACCAAACAAGCTGACGAAATCTCCGCTGACAATGTAGTGAGTGACATTTTTGTTGCCGACTCTGCCGAGATTTCTCCGAAAACTGGTGAATGTACTCGCTGATACTCCTGGAGAGTTGAAAGTAAAGATATCGCCGGTCAGAGTTGTGTATTCTGTTGCTACAATTTGAGCGACTGCTCCGCCCCAACTGTGTCCGATGACATCGGGCAATAATTTGTTGGGGTTTTTACCAGTATTTTGACCGATTTCTGTGAGCCAATTTTGGATATTATCTTTGTTTTTTTCAAATTCAGGTAAACCAATGTCCCGCGAGTCGGAAAAGATAGCGTCGCCGTCGATGAAGTCTGTACCTTTAAATACGAGGGCGGGCGGGTTTTCGGGATTGGATGAACCGAACCCGATCGCATAAAAGTTGGTTTCGGGGTCGTCAAATATGCGATCGATATAGTAGCCATTAGTATCTAGGAAAGTCGAAACTTCATTTTGCGCGCTCGGCTTTTGATTCAAAAAAACAATTGATTTAGCTAGAGCTTCATAAACAGCAGGCGAGGCACTCATAATATTAGATTTTCTGTTTGTTGGTATTTGCGATCGCTCTCTTCTTGAGCTAATTGTCCAATGGCAGCCATTATAGCTGACCAGATTTGTATGGTACACTTGATAATATCAACTCAAGAATTAAGTTTTTGCGGTTATGGGTATCATTCGTCAATACATTGCTCCATTAATAGCGGTATTAGTATTTTTCGCGGCTCTGGTAGCAGTCAGTGCTCGCATCTTTTTGCCTGGTGACATGGCTGCCCCGGCACCGATTGAGGAAGCGATTCCCCAAAAGCAAGCGGCAGTGGTGAATCCAATTTTCTTGGGGCTAAATTATGCCGCTTTCCGTGTCCGCTGAGCTGATGTCTGCTCAACTGATACCGGGCTACGGGCTGCGATCGGGATCGGGACTCGATCGAGCAAAACTGGTAAAGTTTATGCACCGGACTTACCGAGAGCTTTACCCGGATGGGGAATTGGGACATTTGGCTCAAACTGTCGAGCAGTATTTTTCTAACCAGACGCCGGTTTGGTGGGTAGAGTGCCAGAAAAACACCCAGGAAGAGGCAGAAATTTTGCCGGCGCTGCCCTCGCAGTATCTCAATCCCCAATCTCAAGCCCAAAATCTGACATCGGTTGTCGGATGTTTGTGGTTGGGAAATGCGATCGACCAAACCACCGGAGAACGCTACGCTCACATTTTTTTGCTGTACGTAGCACCGGAACATCGCCGTCTGGGAGTCGGTGCAGCTTTAGTTATTCATGCTGAAAATTGGGCGCGGGAAAGGGGCGATCAGCAAATTGGTTTGCAAGTATTTCTGAGCAATCAGCCTGCGGTGAATCTATATCAAAAATTAGGCTATCAAACTCATTCCCTGTCGATGCTCAAATCCCTTTGAAATATAAATTCTACTGGTTTGGAATCAGGGCTAAAGTCCTGATTCATGCCAATTATGAGGACTGAAGTCCTCACTACAAACTTAGGTGACAGCAATTATGAGGACTGAAGTCCTCACTACAAACTTAGGTGACAGCAGAGGAATTTGTTTGTTGTAAGTCATATGTTGCACCATTCTCAATTAGCCTTTTAGGAACAGGCTTTCCGGCCTGTTCCACAAGAAAATTTATCTGTTGTGGAACAGGCCGGAAAGCCTGTTGCTGACAAGCGCCCCCTACAATTATTGACTGCTGAGTGCTGACTGCTGACTGAGTTGCTTAGGAGCATCCTCTGTGCGGTAAAGTTTTTTTATGAACAATAACGACTACCCCAACGCCCTTGATACTGACACGGAACTGGAAAGCCCTTTGGATCAATTTGACGAATCCGAACCCCCGCTGCCAGATCCCGATGAAATGCTGCCAATGCTTGCATCCCCGGAACCTCAGCACCGGATGATTGCGGCGCGGGCTTTTTGCGAACTGCAGGACGATCGAGCAATTTCGCATTTAATTAATTTATTGAGAGACGGTTGCCCCTTGGTGCGGGTAAGCGCGGCTTATGCTTTGGGGCGAAATCCGAGTCCCGATGCTGTGGAACCACTGATTCTTCAACTTAACCGCGACTGGAACGGTTACGTTCGCAAAGGGGTAGTTTGGGCCTTGGGAAATTGCAGGGACCACCGCGCTTTGCCATCTTTAATTGATTCTCTGAAAACTGATATTTCGGCGGTGCGTTTGTGGGCGGCGAGTTCTCTGGGTCAAATGGCAAAAGTTGGTTACTATGTGGTGATTGCGGCGATTCCGCCGTTGATTGAAGCGCTGCGGGGAGATTCTGTATCTGCTGTGCGGAGCAACTGCGCTTGGGCGATCGGGCAACTGGCGCGAGAATTGCCGAATAATATAGTGTACGCTGGGGCGATCGATGGTCTAATTGAAGCTTTAGAAGAAGATGAAGATATGGGCGTGCGGGAAGATGCTAAATCTTCACTTTTGCGAGTTGGCGACCCGCGCGGATTGCAGATAATTGAAGATTTAGAAATGGAAGGAATTTTGTGATATAATTATCACATTGAAACACCATTTACTAATTATCAATTATGAATTTCATCAACCCTAAGACAGATTTTGGTTTCAAAAAAATCTTTGCTTCGCCCCAGAGCAAAGAAGTTTTGATTAGCTTCCTCAATGCTATGCTCTACAACGCAGAGCCGACAATTAAAGACTTAGAAATCATCGATCCCTACGCCGCGCCTAGCGTTACTGGATTAAAAGACACTTACCTGGATGTCAAAGCAAAAATTACGGGCAACAAAACTGTAATTATCGAAATGCAGGTCATCAATGTAGAAGCTTTTACTAAGCGCGTCATATATAATGCAGCCAAAACCTACGCCACTCAACTCAAACGCAGAGAAGGCTACTCAAAATTAAATCCTCTCATTGCTCTCACAATTACGGATTTTATCCTGTTTGAAAATACCGAAAAGTTTCTCTCACATTTTGTATTTAAAGAAGTCGAAGAAAACTTCGAGTATTATAGAGAAATAGAGTTAGTTTTTGTTGAACTACCAAAGTTTAACAAAAAATTAGAACAAGTTGAAAATCTGATTCAAAGCTGGATTTATTTTATAAAAAATGCTCCTGAACTGGAGGAAATACCGGATAAATTGGCGTCAGTACCCGAAATTCAAACAGCTTTTAACATTGCTAACAGGTCTACCTTAAACCTTGACGAGTTAGCATCATTAGAAAAGCGGGAAATGTTCTTTGAAGACCAACGCGGTGCTGTTATTAAGGGGATGCAAGAAGGTCGCCAAGAAGGCATAATTGAGGGGCAAACAGCATTAATCCTGCGTCAAGTCGCGCGGCGCACTGGCGAAATCCCACCAGAAATTAAAACTCGCATCCAGCAGTTATCTATCGAACAATTAGATGATTTAGGAGAAATATTGCTAGATTTTACCAGTCAAGAGGATTTGATAGCTTGGTTGGAATCGGCTTCAGCATGAATTTATAACTTTTGCACTCCTGATACTAAATCAGGCTTTAATACCCCCTTCATTCTTTATTCGCCGCAGGCGGACTGTGTTTGTGTAATAGCGGTTTCCACCGCCTAGTTCCTAATCTAATAAGTCAGGTTCCCGACGCACTATCATGTCATAAAGCGGTTGAAAGCTAAACCATCCCATGCGGTGAGACCCTACTTGCTGCTGTGTCAAACGCGCACATTCAGGCTTGATGAGAATTGGTTTTCCCGCTGCTTCTGCCATTAACTGCGCTTGACAAGAACGTTCCATTGCAATAAACCACCAAGCTGCTTCATCTACTGTTTGACCTACTGTTAACAGTCCGTGATTTTGTAAGATAATGGCTTTTTTCTCACCTAAAGTTTTGGCGATGCGTTTAGCTTCTTCGATTTCCAAAACAACTCCGGTGTAATCGTCAAATAAAGCTTGGTCTTCATAAAACGAACAAGCATCTTGCGTCAGCGGGTCAAGCAGGCGGCCCAAACTCGACCAACTTTTGCCGTAGGGAGAATGAGCGTGGGCTGCTGCGATTACGTCGGGGCGGGCGCTGTGCACTTGGGAATGAATGGCAAAAGCTGCTTCGTTTACGGGTTTATTTCCTTCAACAACTTCGCCTTTGTGGTTGACTAAAATTAGGTCGCTGACTCGAATTAAACTAAAGTGCATTCCAAAAGAATTGACCCAGAAATGGTCGAGGTGTTCGGGGTCGCGGACGGTGATATGTCCGGCAATTCCTTCGCTGAAGCCGAAGCGGGCAAATAATCGAAAGGCGGCGGCTAAACGTTGTTTGCGGTGGCGGCGTTCTTCTTCAATTGAGTTGAATGTTGGGGGTTGAAAAGTGACTTTGGGGATTTTTATTGCAACCATATATTTTATTAGTGAAAAGACAGGAGGCAGAGCCTCCGAATCGGCATTCCCAGTCAGAGACTGGGAACGAGATAAATTTTGAATTGGGAAATTTGAATTGGGAACTGTGGGGCCGCCATCTTGCCTGCCCTACTCAACTGCGATTTCACTCAGGCGCAAACCTGCGATGTTTTTGCAGTCAAAGGTGGCGTTGTTGCCGGGGCGACGTTCTATTAATTCGAGAATTTGTCCGGCGGGGTTTTGCACAAACCACTGGGTTAATGAGCCGGAGTTTAGAGGATGCTCTGATAGCGGTTTAAAGTTTTTATTTTGCCATATCTTAGCAGCATTCTGCACGTTTTCAACACGAATCGCGACGTGGTGAACTGCTGCTAATCCTCTTTCTTGCTGGAAGCGGTCTGTTTGGTCGCCCGGTGCGTGGGGCGCATCTAATACTACTAAGCCGCCGGCTGGCATTAATAAGGTCATTAAATGCAGCCACAAGTCGGAGGGAACGTTAATGTTTTCGGCACAAAAGTTAATCGGGAACAAGTCGGGGCCTTCAACTGTTTTGGCGCCGAAGGGGTAAAAAGATTTGGCGTAGTTTTCGAGTTCGGTACGGCTAGGGAATGTGAGGACAAAGTGGTCGATCGCAACTTGTTCGCCGTACAGGTGGGTCTCAAACGTCCAGGTTGTTAAATATTCGGGACTGATAAATTTGGGGTTGAATTCCAGCAAGCCATTTTTTTCGATGAAAGGTGAGTCAAGATGGCTGTCAGTGTGGTTCGGGAATTTTAAGGTTTTCAGCTTAAAGTTTTTCATGTGTTTGACCCCGATGTTGAAGGAGGCAAAACTGCGAATTTCTTCTACAGGCTCAACAGAAATCACATTTTGTGCCTCTTAATTCAAAAATAACACAAAATTTAATACTGGCAAGCCGATCGCCCGATCGCAACTCCCAAACCTTTACAAAGCAAGTATTCCCCAATCTAAAATCTAAAATCGGATGGTTTGCCGATCGCGTTCCCGGCCAACCACGCCGTAGTCCAGGCACTTTGGAAGTTGAAACCGCCCGTCACTCCGTCGATATCCAAGATTTCGCCCGCAAAGAAAAGTCCGGGACAGCGGCGGCTTTCCATTGTCTTAAAATCGACTTCTTTGAGGTTGACACCGCCGCAGGTGACGAACTCTTCTTTAAAAGCGCCTTTTCCGGCAACCTGATATTCGCCTTGAACGAGTTCTTGCAGGAGGCGATCGAGGATTTTGTTAGATAAGTCGGCCCAGCGTTTTTGCTCATCAATGCCGATCGAACTTGTCAAACGTTCCCAGAGGCGGCGCGGCACCGGAAACGGACAGCTAGAAACAATCAATCGGTGCGACAACTGCGACTTAACCGCTAGTAGTTGCTGTCGCAAAACTTCCGCATTGTACTGGGGAAGCCAATTAATCAGCACAGATGTTTTATAATGGCGATCGTGCAAAAATCTCGCACCCCAAGCCGAAAGTTTGAGTACAGCAGGCCCGCTTAAACCCCAGTGAGTAATTAGCAAAGGCCCGCTTTGTTCTAATTTAGCTCCCGGCAATTTCACCTTAGCATTAGGAACAGAAATTCCGGCTAAATCTTTGATTCTGCTGTCGGAAATATTAAAAGTAAATAGAGAAGGAACGGGCAGTTCTACAGTATTACCTAACTCTTTTGCCCACTTATAACCCGAAGGATTGCTGCCTGTAGCGAGAAGAATGCGATCGCACTTAAAACTCTCCCCAGACTTCAACTCAATTTCAAATCTAGGGGCGGTGTCCCCTTGTTCGCCCTCTGCGTTATTCCCGGTTAATTTCTTTACTGAAACGACTGCATCACCAGTGCGAATTTTTACGCCTGCATCCTCAGCAGCCCGGATCAAACAGTTAACAATTGTCGCCGAATCGTCTGTGATCGGAAACATTCGCCCGTCTTCTTCTGTTTTCAACTTCACACCGTGACCTGCAAACCATTCTACAGTATCGCGGGGTTGAAATCGAGTAAAAGCACCGCGCAGAGCTTTCCCTCCTCTGGGGTAATTCTGCACTAAAACACCCGGGTCAAAACAAGCGTGAGTCACGTTGCAGCGCCCGCCACCAGAGATGCGAACTTTTGCCAGGAGTTGCCGGCCAGCTTCTAGTAAAGTGACGCGGGCCTGCGGGTAGGTTTTGGCACAGGTAATTGCACTAAAAAAACCAGCAGCACCGCCACCGATGATTGTAATTTTGAGCATTCGATCGGACAAATTTTTTCTCGCTTATTCTGGTTCAAAATCCGATTTTACCGCCCCGCAAGTGGGACAAACCCAATCGTCGGGGATATCTTCAAAGGGTGTACCGGGAGCTATGCCTCCGTCGGGGTCGCCTAGTTCTGGATCGTAGACGTAATTGCAAACTGTACAAAGGTATTTTTGCATTTGCTTAACTCAATTTTATATTGCAAGCTTATAGATTGTACTGGACAACGCAACCTAGTGCAATACCAATTTCAAACAGTAATGAGACTTTCGGCCATTACCAAATTCTTAAAAATTAAGTTTTTCACAATTATAAAATATAAAATATACACTCCTGGAGGCACTCCGACAAAGAAACCGGGTTTTTTACCGAATCTACGGGTTCCAACGCGTCTTTTCGTAAAAAAACCCGGTTTCTGGGCCCCCCATGCCTAAGTCCTAATCTAATTAAGTCTTGCACCAATCTAAAACCTAAAATCTAAAATCGTCAAAGCCTCCAAAACCGCAGTTCTAGAGGCTCGATCGTATTTTTTATTAGTTTGCTGCGATTGCAAGACTAGACTTTCGCTAAAGGCTTAGTCCAAACGCCGTTTTCATCTTCTTCGTACTGCTGGTGAATGGCGTTCCAAGCGGTGTGTTCCGCTTGTATCGAGTCGTTGGTTTCGTCAAATGCGGCGTTGTAGGATTCCATAAAGGTTTTTTGAGCAGCTTCCGACAGGTGCGATCGCACTTCTGGAGATAAGTCTGCCGGACTATTGCAGCGACCTTTGACGGCGCGCGGCAGCGTCATTTCGCTAACTGAAACTTCTTCGCCGCCGGCACTTTCTAGCAAGAGTTGAAATTCGCCCGATCGGTCGGCGGCGACTTCTGCCATCACGAGAAACTCGCCTGCTTCAACGCGGGTTTGATAGATAGTTGCTTTGTCTTCCGGCATTCCCAAGGTGACTAAAGCGGAAACTAGACCCGCACCGGCCGAACCTGCGATCGCGCCGCTAGCTGCACCCAACAGTACCGCACCCAGCGGGCCCGCCGATACTACTGCACCGACAAAGGGAATAAACAGGACACCGACGCCTGTTAGCAAACCCAAAAAAGAACCGAATAATGAACCAAAAATCGCCCCGCTTCGCAGACCGCCTAATATCACATCTTTTTTAGTAATAAAGCCGGCAATTTTAGTTTTAGATTGAAAGTTTTTTCCCATTACTGAGATGTGGTCGCGGGAAACTCCGCGATCGAGCAACCGCCGAATTACGCCGTCTAATTGTTCTTCTTCCTTAAATACGGCTGAAACTGTTCGTTCGGCTAAATATTCCTCTGTCATTGTTCCTCCTTGATGGTTTTTCGATTAGTAGTGCTGGTTTTCAGTATAGGAGGACGCTGTAGGGCGATCGCATCGACCGCGAGATAGAGGTCGATGCGACTGTGGCTAGATTGAGTCTATATCAAAGGAGTTAAAGAGGCTGGTAGTTTCCGGTGCAATCGGTTATTTCAAGCTTTTATTCATATCTAATGTACTCAGCTAAAAACACCAATTGATTTATCATTTCTTCGGCTGACTTAGCAGCAATCAAGTTAAAAAAAACCCGCAACTGATCGCCAATCGAGTACCGCTGTTGCACTCCCATAATAATTCCAGCATGACCGATATTTTGGGCAATAAAGGTACTGTGCAAACGACAAAAATCTTTAGTGTTGAAACTGTATATGGCACGCCCTTGCTCCGCTGCCCAGATCAGTTGTTCCTCATCTTAACAGCTAAGCTTGTTAGCGTCCGAGGTAGTTATTACGTCTACACCAGAGGTTCGCAGAGCGAGTATCAGCGAGCGTTGGAGAATATCCTCATCCATGTATAAACAAATTCGGCTCACGATAGCTTACCTGCCATATATTCTGCTTCCAAACGGTCATACTCTTCGTAGTAAGCTGCTATTTCGGCGTCCGTTGCTTCCTTGTTCGCGTAATAGTAAGTGAGTGCTGCATAAATTTGTGCTAAAGTCAAATGCGGTCTTTCATCAATGATTTGCTGGGGAGTCATCCCGGCATTAAAATCAATAGCAATATTCTCTACCGTAATTCTAGTTCCTGCAATTCGCGGGCGGCCGCCACAGGTTCCCGGCGTGCGGACAATTAGCGTTCCTATCTCAACAGCAGTTGTCATATTTACCTAGATTGAGTTAACTTTATTCTATTGTAACGCAGCTTCATTTCTACCCGATCGCATTTATCCAGGTTAATCAATGCCATTAGCACCCCTGTTTCCTGTCGTTCATCCCATTCTCAAATCGGCTTTTCCCGGATGTCTGTGGACGGGAGATATCAACAGCCGAGAAATTGCCCTCACATTTGACGACGGGCCTCACCGTCAGCACACACCTCAACTGTTAAAAGTTTTAGATAAATACGACATCAAAGCTAGTTTTTTCTTGCTAGGTTTTTGCGTGGATAGGCATCCAGAAACGGCTAAGGAAGTTTGCGATCGCGGACACTGGATCGGTCTCCACGGCTACCAGCATATATCGTTTCCCAAACTCAAAACCCACGAACTCAAACAAAGTTTAGAAGACACGCAAAAAGCAATTGCCAAAGCTTGCGATTTAGACCCAA
The DNA here is from genome assembly GCF_036705675.1 of Microcoleus sp. AT8-A3. NCBI lineage: Bacteria > Bacillati > Cyanobacteriota > Cyanophyceae > Oscillatoriales > Microcoleaceae > Microcoleus > Microcoleus sp. AT8-A3. Next base: position 48,412 of record NZ_JAUBVD010000035.1, on the reverse strand, counting down.
AATTAATCCTGGACGTGCGGCCACCCAACGGCATTTTTACGCCGCGAACACTAGAGTTATTGCAACAGTGGGAATATCGCCCTGTAATGTGGAGTGTCGTCCCGGAAGATTGGGTGAGGCCGGGGGTTAGGAAAGTTATTAGTCGCATCGTGCAGCAAACAGAAAACGGATCAATTATTGTACTGCACGACGGCTATTGCGGTGGCGAAGATGTGGCAGCCTCTGCGGATAAAATAATTCCATTGCTTTTGTATAAAGGTTACAAATTCGTGACAGTCGATCGACTGTGGGAACAAGTTTCTGCATGATTGTGTCACTGCAATCCCAAGCGCAGCAATAGCCAAGCTTTGAAATTGCTTCGCAATTCTCGGAATCACTGCGCGGCTGTGAAGGCGCTAGTCATGAGTATGTTAAGAGAAACAGGTTAAAATACCTAGTATTCTATAAAATTTGCTTCGGTTTCGATCGCCAATTGGTAAGTAGAGGAGTCTGTTCTATGATTCGATCGCACAGATGGCAAGCTATCATCGGTTTACTGGTAGCCCTGGGGATAATCATCGGGAATTTAGTGTTTCCGGGCATGAATGTACCCCCGGCATTTGCTCAAGCCAAATTTACGGATGTTAACAACCATTGGGCGCAAGCTTGCATTGAGGAGTTAGCACAGAAAAAAATTATCAGTGGCTATTACGAAGACGGCACTTTTCGCCCGAATCGCCCCGTCAGCCGCGCTGAGTTTGCGGCCATGGTTCGCATGGCTTTTCCAGATGCCCAAACCGTCCGATCTCCGATCGGCTTTGCAGATATTCCCACAAATTACTGGGGTTTTAAAGCAATTCGAGAAGCTTATCAGACGGGTTTTATGTCCGGTTACAGCGGCAGTATTTTTAACCCGACATTGAATGTTACCCGCTGGCAGGTTTTGGTAGCTTTAACCAGCGGCTTAAAATATACACCCGCAGGGCCGGCGGCTGAGATTTTGGATGCGACTTTTGAAGATGCGCGGGACATTCCCGAACTGGCTAGAAGTGCGATCGCCGCCGCCACAGAAAAACAACTTGTAGTCAATTATCCGGCTGTTAAACAGCTAGAACCTACTCGGAATGCTACTCGCGCCGAAGTAGCAAGTTTTTTCTGTCAGGCGATCGCCAAACCCGGCCAAACTGCCTTAATTCCTTCGGAATATATCGCCCAAGTTCCGGCGAATATCGGCCCGCCTCGAACAACAGAAACCTCGGAAGCGGGAAAAGTTCGGGCGGAAGTTTCTTTCGTAAAAGAAGCAGAAAATGCTAAAAATCTCCGCATCAAAATTATCCGTGACGGTAAAATTTTATTAGAAGAACCAGTGCTGATTCCGACTCGCTCTCTAGTAGATAATCCAGACAAAAGAGCCAGCGAAGAAATAGCAGAAGGACGTTTTTTATCGCTGCGAATTCGTGATTTAGACGGGGACAAGGAACCGGAAGTGCTGGCAGATTTAGTCTCAACCAAAAGCGGTGTCCGCTGCTGCAATTATTCGTTTATTTACCGCTACGATTCGGCAGCTAGCAAATACACTCATCTCAAGCATTTCTGGGGCAATGTGAGTTACGAAATTGTCGATTTGGGCAAAAATGATATCCCAGAGTTTAAGAGTCAGGACGGCAGATTTTCCGAGGCTTTTACCAATTACGCTGATTCTCGCTTTCCGCTGCAAATTTGGCAGTACCGCCAAGGTAAAATGCAAGATGTTAGCAAACAGTATCCGGTGGAAATATACACGAATTCTGCTGAGCTTTGGCTGGAATCTAACAAGCGTCTGAGTGAAGATGGGGAGGTGAAGGGGGTTTTGGCGGCCTTCATGGCGAACAAGTATGTCATGGGCCAGGAGGCGGAAGGTTGGCAATTGTTGGAGAGGGTTTATCAAGGGCGCGATCGCACTCAATTCTTCGGGAAGTTGCGGGAGTTTTTGGTAAGTACGGGCTATGCTAGTAAGTAGATTTGGAGGTTTTTAACCGCAGATCAACACGGATAAACGCTGATAATATCTGTAGGGTCGGGTTTTACGAATAATATCTAATTCCTACTAACAATATTATTAAACCCGCCCCCCTACAACAGATAACCCAAGTCAACTATTCATCAAATTTACCGTCACATATTATATTTCTTAAATAAATTAAATTACTACTCACATCTTGCCCCATTCTCCAGAACAGGCTTTCCGGCCTGTTCCACAAAGAGTGAATTTTCTTGTGGAACAGGCCGGAAAGCCTGTTCATAAAAAGCTTATTGAGAATGGTGCAACATCTCAGTTACTAACAACTTGTGAATAAATACCAAAAACTGTGGCTTTTTGAAGCCCCAAGCTAAAATAAGTATAAAATATCAGACATTAAATCACTGAAAATGGTATATCCATCTGCACCTTGGAATCTGCAAGGTTATGCTGTTGGGACTTTACAATTGGTAGATGTGGCACGAGTGCGCCCCTTGGTTCCCTCTGAGTTAGAAATTGTCTCTTTATTGCCCGGAAAAACCCTAGGCGGCATTTATATATCCTCCTATGGGTTGGGTTCGGTGATGGAGTACAATGAGTTAATTGTAGTTAGCGCGATCGCCAATTATGCAGGAAAATGGGGCGCTTGGATTTCCCATATTTACGTAGACAACCCTAACTCGGTAGCCGGCGGGCGGGAAATTTGGGGACTTCCTAAAGAATTAGCTACATTTAGTTGGGAAGGTAGCGATTCGGTAAAAGCAGCACCGCTAGGCTACCGCGTCACAGTTAGCCAAGGAAACCGTCAACTGTGCAGTTTCAATTACAGCCAGCAAAGCTTAGCCTTACGGGTGCCTTTTAGCGGAAATGTTTTCAGCGCTGACAGCAGCAATTTGCTATTATTTAAAGGAGAATTGGGTTCTAGAATCGGCTTGATTAGAGGCGAACTAGAAATACCTGAAGAAAGTCATTTTGCCAATTTAAACTTAGGTCAGCCCTTGCTAACAGTTGCCTGCGAAGATATGCGTTTAATTGCAGGTGCGCCTGAAGTTGTGGGAAACAGAGCCGTTGAATTCACTTATTAGCTGTAAAGTGCGGATCTTCGCCGTAAACCTAAAAAAACACAACAGCCAGAAACCAGGTTTCTTGAAGAAGCCTGGTTTCTGGCGCGGCGTATTAGTTTGAGCTACTTAGGATGGCGAATTAAATAATTTACACTCTTGAAAGTCGGAAGTAGGAGTTGGGCACTCTTAGCCCGCCCTTTCTGGACGGGCGGGACGCCCATCCCACAAGAACCATCAAAATTCTAAGTTATTTAATTCTCATTCCTTACTAATCTTTTTGAGGACTTACGCATCAAACGGCTAAAAACCCGGTTTCTTCCTAGATGCGTCGTTACCAAACCCAATATTCTCCGAGAAAGCGGTTTTTTTTTCGTAAGTCCTATTTTTAAATGCCAGCCCCCGGAGCGGCTTCAGCACCCATTTCTAAAATTGTACCGCGAAGGAAATCAATTTGCTGCTGGAAATCCATGCCCTCTATCTTTCCTAATAAAGCTTTTCCTGCGTCGGGAAGTTGATAGTCTGGAGGCACAGGAATAATAGTTCCTTCGTCCATTCCTACCGCTAGGAAATACCAAAAAGCCAGCTTGGTTTCAGGACTCATCGAGCCGTACATCCGGCTGATTTCGGTATTGGCTTTTGAGGCAATGTCGCGCATTACTTGTAGTTGTTCTTCGTGGGGCAGCGGCTTGACTTGCTCGAACAAACCCTGAGCGATTTCGGAACCGGAAGCACCGGGAGCCGCTGGCGTTATTGACTTGCCCATTTCGGTGTAAACAAACCACAGCAAACCTAATTGGTCGTCTACACTCAACTGCTTAATATCTGCTTTTCCTTGGTCGTAAGCACTGGTAGTAAAGGTCATTCAAGCCTCCAAAATAATATGTATTGCTCAGTTTTCTTATTTTTGAGAAAACTTTTGTTTGCTACTTAAGTTAAAGTACCTAATAAATAGTGATGCTAGAATCTTGCTTAAGACAGAGATGATCCCGGACATAAGTTCGGCGAGTAAATTCACAAAAATTGGGAAAAAGTGCAACCAAAGGATGAGGCAAATTTGACAAGATTGTTGTTAGCGAAGCTCATGATTAGCATTGTTTAGCCGATCGCCGATCGCCTATAATCGCAACATACCTGTATTGAGGTGGCTGTTATGTCGATCGCAACTGCAAAACGTTTCACCATAGCGGAATATCATCGCCTGACAGAACTGGGGTTCTTTGGTGAGGACGATCGAGTTGAGTTAATCAAGGGAGAACTTGTGAAAATGGCAGCTAAAGGTACCGCTCACTCTGTTTGCGAGACACGCTTGGAACGCGAGTTATTTAAGCTGCTGGGAGAAAGGGCGACACTGCGAGGGCAACAACCGATTATTCTGCCGGATGACAGCGAACCTGAACCCGATCGCGCGATCGTGCAAAATCGCCCTGATGACTATTTATCCTGTCACCCCACAACAGCGGATATATTGTTACTGATTGAGATTGCGGATTCTTCTTTGAATTACGACAAACAAGTCAAGTTGCCCCTTTATGCTGAAGCGGCTATCTCTGATTATTGGATATTTAATTTATTAGAAATTTGTTTGGAATGTTACAGCGAACCTTATCAGAATTCGCAAGGCAAATTTGGTTATCGCGTCAAGAGAATTTTTCTGCCTAACGAAACAGTTGCCCTCCCTAATTTTGGGGATTTGTCCCTAGATTTATCTAAAGTATTTCCTCCTAGTTCGATCGGCGATAAATAATATCGTTTTCGGTGGCATCGGAATCATATATTTGGATAATGTCAGTGCGAGCGTCCTCGCTCGCGATCCATACCGCGAGCGAGGACGCTCGCACTGCATAATAATTCCAATGCCACCAAATCAACCGGACATGATATCATTCCAAAGAAAATAGGCTGGCAAACAGCCAGCCTAGAATCAGGAGAACTTTATTTCAAACTCGTTGAAAATCTAGCTAAACAAACCCGAAATCCCGTTGACTGCTATTGCTCCAGCCAAAGCCGAAACAACCACAGAAGTCAGAGCCGTACCGAACAGCCACCAAGCTGCGGCGGCTGCCGCTTCGCGCGCATCTTCTGCTTGCTGCTTGGCCTTGTTCTTGAGCTGTTTGATGCGTTTTTTGGTTTCATTTTGCAGGCGTTCCGATCGCAATAAAACGCTGTCCCTTGCTCCTTCCATTTGGTCAACAATTCGGTGAGCCTGTGCCTCGGAAATATCGGAACGAGAACTCAGCAGGGCAACTAAAGTAGCGCGATCGAACTCACCTAAACGCTCTTTAATCGCGTCAAATCCGGCCTGCGGGTCGTCAAACACTTTGCGTAAGTCCCGCTTGATGCCTTCGTAGTTGAGCTCTGGTCGATCGAGCGAATTGAGGTAATCCCGGATTTTCCCGAAAATACCATCCATTGCTGACTGAAACTTGTCCTGAACCATTTGAACTTGTTCGACAATTTGGTTGCGGACAGATTCAATTTGGTCGGCAATTCTGTTAGCTTCCTCTTGGGAGATGTCTTCCCGCTGCGACAGCAATGCTACCAGAGTCGATCGATCGAAGTGCTTCAGGCGATCGCCCAAACTTTGCATCCCCATTCCCGGCTCGCTAAACAGCAACTGCAAATCGCGTTTGATGCTTTCAGGATTGAGTTCTTCCTTGTCCGTATTCCGCAAGTAATTTTCCAAACTGCCTTGGAAATCCCGGACTGTTTTTTGAGCGCGAGATGCCAAGCGGCGGGGCGATTTCACGATGCTGCGAATTGAATCTTGCACGCGATCGATCGTCCGATTGATCTGTTCTTCGCTCAAATCTTCCCGCTGCGAAAGCAGCTTGACTAAAGTTTCGCGATCGACCTGAGAAAGTCTGTCCCGAAGTGCCAAAGCACCCTCTTTCGGATTTTCAAACAATTTAGTCAAATCCCGATTGAGGCCTTCTGGATCGAGTTCTTCCAGGTTTGTATTCCGCAGGTACTCGCCAATTTTTGCAGTAACTTCCTCGTACTGTTGCTTAGCTCTATCTGCCACTATTTGCGGCGCGTGGATAATGTTGTCGCGCACAGATTCGATCCGGTCGATCGTCTGATTGATCTGTTCTTCGCTGAGGTCTTGGCGCTGTGACAGCAACTGCACCAGCGTATCGCGGTCGAATTGAGACAAGCGTTCTCTCAGCGCTTTGAATCCGGCTTCCGGGTCGTTTAACAGCGTTTGAAACTCGCGCTCGATCGCTTCAGGATTGAGTTCTTCCTTATTAGTATTGCGGAGATAGTCTTCTACCTTTTGCCGCAATTCTTGGGCTTTCGATTTCGCTTGCTCTTGCAATTCTTGAGCTCTTGAAATTACGCGATCGCGCGAACTTTCGAGCTGCCCGATTAACCGATCGGCTTCCTCTGGACTGAAATCTTCCCGCTGACCCAGCAACTGCACCAAAGTATCGCGGTTAAACTGCGACAGGCGATCGCGCAAAGCCTCAAAACCAGCATCCCGGTCTTCCAAAAGCGCTTGGAAATCCCGCTCGATACCTTCAGGATTCAATTCCTCCTTGCCGGTCGATCGCAAATAATTCTCAATCCGGCTCCGCAAATCTTGAGACTGTTCTTCACCAGCAGCATCTCGCACAATTTCCAACACTTCTTGGCGGACACCTTCAAGCTGTTCGGCAATTTCCGTCACCTGTTCAGGAGCAAACCCCTCGCGGCGACCCAGAATTCCTACAAAATAATCTGGATTAAACAGCTCTAACTGGCGCAAAACTGCCCCCGGAGAAGCTTCCGGGTCGTAAATCACATCCCTAAATTCCTGCTTGATTGTCTCCCGGTTGAGATGCCAAGGCTGGGTATTCAGCAAGTAGTTTTCCACATCAGCCTTAGCTGTATTGAAAGGCAGCGCAGGCACTTTGTCGCCCACCTGAGAAGCCAAAGATTTAGCTTTTTGAGTACCTTTTTCTGTCAGTTGTTGCAACTGACCGGAGATTTTTTCAACATCCAAATCAGACAAATCCGTCCGCGACAAAACAGTGCCCACAAGAGCTTCCACACCCAACTGCATCGCTCGCTTCATGCCGCTGCTGGATTCCGATTTGTTTTCCCTACTTTCTAGAATTTGAGACAGCTTGGCGTTGAGTTCGTCAGACTTCAGCAAATCTGGAGCCGCAAACTTAAGAAAATCAACCAACTCTAAATTCGGGTCTTTCTGCTCTTGCTGCTTGCCGAAAGTTTGCTTCCAAACGCCTTCTAGCTGGTCAGCAATTTGAGTTATTTCCTCTTGAGTAAAGTCTGTGCGACTCTTAACTAAATCCACAAAAGTCTGGCGGTTAACATTCTTCAGAACGTCGCTTCCCGCAAGAGATTTGATATCTGCATCGCCCAGCAACTTTTCAAATTGACCGCGAATTTCCTTAACATCTAGTTTCGGTAACTGCAAAGAACCCACATAATCTTGCAGTGTTTCGCGAATGCTATCCGGGTCTACCGCCGAACTCAACTCGCGGCGGACAGCGGCAACAGATGCCTCTACAGTATTGACCATTTGGTCGCTAGCCATCTTGCCGCCGATCGCAGCACCAGCAGTACCCATGAGCCCTTGAACGCCTGAAAAAGCAGTTTTTATCAAGGAACCGATCATCGAACCGACGGCGCTAGAACCGAGCCACACCAGCGTTAAAAAGTACGCAGCCCAGATTACCACACCAATAATTGCCGCTCCGTCTACGCTGGCAATTGAAGTTAGTTTGACTGCCAGAAAACAAGCCAAAAATAAAGCTAGGTTAACGGTGACTAAAATCCAACCCCCGACTAAACCTTCGATTTTCCGAACTTTACGGCCTATACTTTCGGACTCATCATCATCATCGTCATCGTCGGGTAAAGCCTCGTCCCAATTTGAGATTTTGGCGGCGATCGAGAAATTTGTTAACAGGAATTGGAAGCCGAAAGCCATAATGACTCCGGCGATTAAGGCCACGAAAAACTGAGGGCTTAAAAACATCAGCCCTCCGATATCGGGGTGGTCAAATGGCACATCTATTTCTACTGGCATTTCTACTGGCATTTGGGCCATATTGAATTTGGGACTGTACAGCGAAATTAATAACTCGCTTTCAAACATAATTTACCTCCTAAGTTTTTATGCCTAACTCGGCACATCGAAAACGGCCCCCAACTTTTTTTGAGGGATCTTTGTAATCTTTAGATGATGTTTTATTTGGGTTCGGATTTATCTTACTGAAGCCCTTATTAGTGAAATTGGGATGAGCGGTTAATCAGTTATCTAGTGATCTCATCCTTACTGCTTATTATGGCTCTGGAAGCTAAAAAATAAATCCGTCTAAAGTCAGAAATTAGTTTTCAAGGGATTAGTAGCAGCAGAGTTCGCATCAAAGTGGCAAGTTTGATGCGGGGGCTGCCACCCATTATCAATAGTAGTAAAGTAATTTTCGGCGCACCCTACATATCGTAGAGTACGCTACCGAGTTAGGATTCTGTTTGATTGTTAGGGTCAAAACGAGCTAGTAATTCCCGGCGTTCGAGATCCATACTCAGTCGCGCGATTTCAAGAAATTCTAGTTGAATCAAAGGCTCAATTATTTGGGCTAATTCTTCATCAATTTCGCCAAATCTTACTTGTAATATACTCTCAACATTCTGGCGTTTACCTTGCTGAATACCTTGCTCGATACTTTGCTGAATACCTTGCTCGATACCTCGCCGAGTTGCTTCTTCAAGCCGTTGTAAATAGAGCGGTGACAGTTCCATAATTAACTCCAGATTTTCTCGATATATAATAAATAGTAAAGTGATATTTAGCGCACCCTACCGATTGTAGAGTACGCTGCTGAGTTAGGATTCGGGTTGGTTTTTCGACGCATCAAAATGAGCTAGCAATTCAGAGCGATCGAGCTGCCTAATTAGTCGCGTGCGATCGAGGGGTTCTAGCTCAATCAAAGGCTCGATTATTTGGGTTAATTCTTCATCAATCTCGCCAAATTTTACTTGTAGCATACTCTCAACTATCAGGCGTTGAGCGCGCTGCATAGCTTGCTGCATACCTTGCTGAATACCTTGCTGCATACCTCGCTGAGTTGCATCTTCCAACCGTTGCAAGTAGAGGGGTGACAGTTCCATAATTAACTCCCGATCTTCTCGATCTATGTCTTGACGTACTTCTAATATCGTTCGCAAGTTGTACAACAATTCTAACGCATTCAACCGAAAGACATTATCTGAGGGTAACTCTCTCAATTCGGCAATAGCTTGCTTCTGCACGTTTCCCTTCCCTAAAACTCTCAGCCACAGGGTTTCTGGAGTCCGGGGGAGTTGGTGAATGGCAATAATCGCTGCTTTCAGAGATGGGCCCATAAAATAAACTCCACTTACCCAATTTTCCGGTTCGGGAATCGCTCGAAATCCAGCTAATATCGTGTCGGAAACAGTCGGCGACAGTATCCAAAGTTGGGGCAAGTCTGCCTCTGCAATCCGGGTATTTTCTCTAACTGCCGCGCGTTCAAATTCGCCGTGGATATCGAAGAGTTTGCCCAGACAACTGCGAATTTCTCCGATTTGGACGGGGCTGCGGAAGGGTTCAAATACAGCGGGTTTTGCTGCAATTTGACCCAAAATGCCGAGGGCTGTTGCTTCGACTTCCGGTTCTGCTTTCGGGGAAAATAAAACGTCAACCTGCCTTACTTCTCCAGCAACATCCCGGCTGGTTTCTACATTACCGAGAGGGGTTAATAGTTCTTTCAGATACTGTTTAGCAAATTGGTCGTGAATAAATCTGGTCATGCGATTTTAGATTTTAGATTTTAGATTTTAGATTGGGAATTAGTTACGGGATATGGGTTTGGCGCTTGCCTAAAGTTGCATTATTTTTTGAATCCGGTCAATCCATTTTAGATTTTAGATTTTAGATTTTAGATTGAAGCATTCATCCCACGGATAAATACGTTCGGCAAGTTTCATCGGATACAGGTTTTTTATTCCTGGACGGATGAATCACGTGGCGGGTATCCTGGATGCTGTCGGTCATTAGAATGTAATTGCGCGTCATTCAACAAACATGATATCGGGTGCGCCGCAGCCTAGGCTACGAATTTTTCCCGCAGCATTTACCCTCACAGTTGCGAATGCTGCGAATACAGCCGTACTCCTCGAAACGTTGACTGTGTTTGCGAACCGTAGGATAGGCAATTAAATATAATGGAATTCCGATTAGTTTGTAAAGCAATCGACCAGCAGCATGAACAATATCCCAAATTTCGCTTAAATTAGGTTCTCGAACAAATTCTCCTATTTCATCTTTTAAGGCAAGCCACTGAGATTGCACAGTAGGAGAGTGACAATTATCAAAGACTGCCATACCTTTTTCGTAGTTTTGCCAAATTTTATTCATATATTTAATCAAATCGGGCTTAGTTCTGATAATATCAGAAGTTGATCTAAAATTACACTCATCCGGTATTTTAAGGAAATCAGCCATGCGACTATCTCAAATGCTTTTTGTTACCCTGCGCGAAGACCCGGCAGAAGCAGAAATTCCCAGCCACAAACTATTACTCCGTGCCGGATACATCCGGCGCATCGGTAGCGGAATTTACGCTTATCTACCTTTAATGTGGCGAGTTCTCAAAAAAGTATCTCAAATTGTGCGCGAAGAAATGGACGCTACCGGCGCTCAAGAATGTCTCCTCCCGCAATTGCAACCGGCCGATTTGTGGCGGGAATCCGGCCGCTGGGATACCTACACTCAAGCTGAAGGTATTATGTTTGCCATGACAGATAGGCAGCAGCGAGAATTGGGACTGGGCCCAACTCACGAAGAAGTAATTACTACAATTGCTAAAGATATGATTCGTTCCTATCGGCAATTGCCTTTACATCTTTATCAAATTCAAACTAAGTTTCGCGATGAAATTCGCCCGCGTTTTGGGTTGATGCGCGGTCGCGAATTCATTATGAAAGATGGCTATTCTTTCCACACTAACGAAGAAAGTTTGAAAAAAACTTATCAGGATATGGCTCAAGCTTATAGCAATATGCTGCGCCGATCGGGCTTGCAATTCCGAGCAGTAGATGCTGATTCGGGAGCAATTGGCGGCTCTGGTTCTCAAGAGTTTATGGTGTTGGCTGAAGCGGGGGAAGATGAAGTTCTTTATACTGAAGATGGTCAGTATGCAGCTAATGTGGAAAAGGCTGTATCGATGCCTGCGGATGTGGAACCGTCGCCCTTTGCAACGTTTGAAAAGCGGGAAACGCCGGGAACTGAAACAATTGATAAACTTTGCAAATTTTTGAAATGTTCTCCGACGCAAGTTGTCAAAAATGTGCTTTACCAAGCTGTTTACGACAATGGCATCACAGTCTTGGTATTGGTAAGCATTCGCGGCGACCAAGATGTGAATCAGGTAAAGTTGCTGAATGAATTGACGAAGTTAGCGGGCAATTATCAAGCTAAAACTGTTTTATTTTTGACTGTTCCCGATGCGGAAGCTCAGCGGAAATGGGCGGCTAAATCTTTACCTCTGGGTTATATGGCTCCGGATCTTGCTGATGATTATATCGCCTCCAACCCCCCCCAACCCCCCCTTACCAAGGGGGGGCAAGAAGACTCAAATCCCCCCCTTACCAAGGGGGGGCAAGAAGACTCAAATCCCCCCCTTACCAAGGGGGGGCAAGGGGGGGTATCTCCCAAGTTTTTGCGTTTGGTCGATCGCACAGCAGTTGATCTGACAAACTTTGTCACTGGTTCAAACGAATCAGGATACCACGTTGTCGGGGCTAATTGGAACAAAGAATTTCCCCTGCCAGCAACGGTTGTAGGCGTCAGAACAGCTAAAAAGGGCGATCGGGCAGTGCACAACCCCGAACAAACCTTGGAAAGTGCCAGAGGCATCGAAGTCGGCCACATCTTCCAATTAGGAACCAAATACTCCCAAGCAATGGGCGCCACCTACACCAGCGAACAAGGCGAAGAAATGCCCTTTGTTATGGGCTGCTACGGCGTCGGCGTGTCGCGCCTAGCTCAATCGGCCGTAGAACAATCCTACGACAAAGACGGGATAATTTGGCCAGTGGCGATCGCGCCGTATCACGCCATCATTAGCATCCCCAATATTTCCGACGCCCAACAAGTAGAAGTCGCCGAAAAACTCTACGCACAACTCAACCAATCTGGCATTGAAACCTTGCTAGATGACCGTGACGAACGAGCCGGAGTTAAATTCAAAGATGCTGATTTAATCGGCATTCCCTATCGCATTGTTCCGGGCCGTTCGCTGAAAGCAGGAAAAGTTGAAGTTGTGGAAAGAGCCACTCACCAATCACATGAAATTCTCATTGATGAAGTAAATTCTACTTTAAAACAGTGGATTGAAGCCGCCATCAACTAAGCCTTTATAATTGGTAAGGTGCGCGCACCGCGCACCTACATTTAGGCTCGCAATGTGCCCGGTGTACACCCTACATTAGCTCCCCTCTTTCTCTTCCTTATTCCCTCTTCCTGACATCCGTTACATCCGTTATATCAAATCCGTTGGCATCAGAATTATTCATCTCTCTCTTCCCTTTCTCTGTATCCTCTGTGTCCTCTGCGGTTTCCTCATTCCGATACAACCGGAATTGATATTACATCCGTTACATCCCGTACATTGCTCGTTGCCGAACTTCCCTCTTCCTTGAGATGTGAAATCCCCTAAAACTTAAAACTCGGTATGAATCTGAACCTAAATCAGTTTCTGCGATTCCCTCAATCCCGAATTGGGCGGTACTTAGCCCAAGTAACTGTCGTTGCTGTCGCTTACGCCGTGGGGGCGAGGCTAGCAATTTCAATTCAAGGTGTTAGTCCCTTTGCTGCCTCGGTGTGGCCACCCGCAGGAATTGCACAAGCTGGACTTTTGTTGTTTGGGAGTAAAGTCTGGCCAGCCATAGTTTTGGGTACATTCCTGCTAAATTTTGTTAACCCAAATGAACAGATATTTGCGGTTTGGCTGGGAGGAAACGCCGGGGCAATTCTGCAAGCTGTTTTTGCAGTAACTGCCCTGCGCTGGATGGGGTTTCGTCCATCTCTCGATCGCTTGAAAGATGTAGTTAATTTAATCTTGTTTGGCGGTCTAATTTCTACTCAAATCAGTTGTACGATTGGCGCGTTTTCCCTATATTTAGCGGGGAAAGTAGATAGGACAGAATATTGGTCGCTTCGGTGGGATTGGTGGTTGGGAGACACAATGGGAGTTTTAATTTTAACTCCCTTAATCCTAATATTTTTTCGCCCTAAAGTAACCGCCGAGCGTTTAAAAAGACAAACAGGCAGCCAGCAAAAATATTTAATTTGGCGGGCAGTATGGTTATTATTATTAATTGGGGTGAGCTGGCTGGTCTTTGTGTCGAAAACTGAAGCTTCTATTTCTAGTTATCCCCTGGAATATTTGCCGTTTCCTTTCATAATTTGGTCGGCGCTCCAATTCGGTCAACGAGCCGCTGTCCTAGCATCGTTCATTGTCTCAAGCATCGCAATTATGGGCAGTTCTCAGGGAGGGGGGCCGTTCATAGCCAAAGCCGAAAATATCACTCAGGCTATCTTATTTTTGCAAGCTTTTATGGCTGTAGTTACAATTACATCGCTGTTATTGGCAGCGACGGTAGCTGAACGCGCCGAGGCAGAAAATTCGCTGCGAGAAAGCGAAATTAAATATCGAGAATTGGTGGAAAATGCAAGCAGCATTATTCTGAAATTGGATGCTGACGGCAATATTACTTTTTTTAACGAATTTGCTGAAATATTCTTTGGCTACACTCAGGAAGAAGTCATTGGTAAAAATGCAATGGGAACAATTCTTCCGCAGACAGACATCGAAGGGAATAACTTACAGTTGGTTTATAATGAAATTTTACAAAATCCCGATCGCTTTACCAGCTATGAAAATGAAAACCTCCGACGCCGTGGCGATCGCGTTTGGGTATCTTGGGCAAATAAACCGCTGGTTAATTCAGCGGGAGAAATCCTGGGCATCCTCTGCATCGGCACAGATATCACCGCTCGCCGAAAAGCTGAAATAGCGCTGCTTCATCTGAATGAAAAGCTGGAAATCCGAGTTGAAGAGCGGACAAATGCCCTGAAACAAAGCGAACTTCAGCTACAGAAACAGAAATCGGCCTTAATTGATTTAGCCAAAAATAAAGCGCTGAATCAAGGCGACTTAACAAAGGCGCTTCAAGAAATAACTGAAACTGCTAGCCGTACTCTGGAAGTTGCCCGATCGAGCGTATGGCTGTACGATCGCACTAAATCCAAGATCGAGTGCCTGGATTTGTTCGATCGCGCTGTCAACCAGCACTCAGACGGTTTGCAATTAGCAGAAGCAGACTATCCTGTCTATTTCCAAGCACTGCGAGAAGAACGCGCAATTGCTGCCTTTGACGCGCAAAACGATTTTAGAACTAGAGAATTTGCGGAATCTTACCTACTTCCGTTCGGCATCACTTCCATGCTAGATACGCCGATTCAAATAGGCGGAGAAACAGCCGGAGTTCTCTGTTTAGAACACGTAGGAATGCCCCGCCGTTGGACTATTGAAGAACAAAGTTTCGCTGTTTCTCTAGCAGACTCTGTAACTTTCGCAATGGAAGCGCGAGAACGCCAGCGCGCTGAAGAAGCGCTGCGACAAGCTGAGGCAAAATACCGCAGCATTTTTGAAAATGCGATCGTCGGCATCTTTCAAACTACTCCCGATGGGGAATATCTCAGCGTCAACCCTGCTTTAATTCGTATTTACGGTTATAGTTCCTTTGAAGAGTTGAAGGGAACTTTAACTAATATTAACCGCCAGCTATATGTATGCCCAGAACGCCGCGCCGAAGTCATTAATTTAATGCGAAAAAACGGCAAAGTATCAGATTTTGAGTCTCAAGTTTACCGCCAAGATGGCAGTATAATTTGGATTGCGGAGAATGCTTATACTGTCTGCGACAGACATGGAAATTTGCTTTATTACGAAGGTACTGTTCAAGATATCACAACTCGCAAACAAGCTGAGGCAGCTTTGCGCTTAGAACAAGAAAAATCTGACCGTCTCCTGCTCAATGTTTTACCGCAAGCGATCGCCGATAGATTAAAACAAGACCAAAGCATCATCGCCGATACTTTTTCCGAAGTAACAGTATTGTTTGCAGATATAGTCGGTTTTACCCAAATTAGTTCCCAAATTTCTCCCCCGGAATTAGTTTCCTTGCTTAACGATATTTTTTCCACCTTCGATCGCCTAGCAGAAAGGCACGGTTTGGAAAAAATTAAGACGATTGGCGACGCTTACATGGTAGTAGGAGGGCTGCCCATGCCCCGCAGCGATCATGCAGAGGCGATCGCCCAAATGGCCCTCGATATGCAGCAGGCAATTACTGACTTCAGCAATCTCCACAATCAAGATTTTAGCATCAGAATCGGCATTAACACCGGCCCGGTTGTCGCGGGAGTTATTGGAATTAAAAAATTTATTTACGATTTATGGGGAGACACCGTTAACACCGCTTCCCGCATGGAATCCCACGGCTTGCCGGGGTGCATTCAAGTCACCTCTGCAATTTATGATATATTGCAGGACAAGTATGTATTTGAAAGTCGCGGCGCGATCGAAGTTAAAGGCAAAGGCCAGATGACTACTTATTTACTCAAATGCAGACAGTGACTTTAGTAAAGGTTTTTCTCTAAAAGTAAGGGCGATCGCACTCTCAAATGTGCGATCGCCCTTACTTTTACGCTAGCCAAGTTTTTTAAAGCTTGTACAGGTTAATTCCAGCTTCCTTCGCCATGATTTCCAAACCCTTGTTTTGCAAGGTTTTAATCGCCTTTGTAGAAAGATGCAATTTTACCCAGCGCTTCTCCTGCGGCCACCACACCCGCTTCCACTGCAAATTTGCCTCTTGCAACTTGTGAGTGCGGTGGTGCGAGTGAGAAACTGCAAAACCGTTATTAGCCTTCTTCCCCGTTAGCTGACATTTCCGTGACATACTTCCCTCCAGATTACCGTTTTTTTGCGTGCAGCCTCTCATTATACCCGAAGGAAGAAGGAACAAGGAAGAAGGCTTGACTTATCCCTTTACCAATAGAAATAAACTCTTACTCCCCCCCTTAGCAAGGGGGGGTTGGGGGGGGTAATTACATGGCACGTTCAGTCAATTTTGTCAAGACTTGATTCGATCGCTCGACAAAATCCTTCATCCCTTCAGCATCGAAACCCTTCTGGGCCATCAAAGCCAAGTCGTAAACGTGGTGACAAATCATACTCGCCAACTGGGCCGACGGAGACTCGCCGCCACCTTGAATAATCGCACCCTGACTCAAACTCGCCAGATTTTGAATCAGCGGGTGAGACGTATTCACCAGCAAAACGTGATCTTCGGGGAATTCGGCCGCTTGCTGCTGCAACAGCGCAGTCATGTCGCGCATCCGGCGCAAAGCTTCCGGCAAAAGTACGATCGCAGGTGGCGTCGCCTCCGCAGAGTCAGACTTCAAAGCTTCTGTGCGAATGTTCACTTTCGGCTTATTGAGAGCTTTTTGGAACATTTCCTTAACTTGTTCGCTGCGAGTTTTATTCGTCGCCGGATCGACAATTTCCGCTTCTTTCTCTTTGTCAATTAGCGTTTCATCGATGTCGGAATCAACCCGCGAGAATTTGACATCTGAGTGTTCTCGTTCCAAGAAGCTGATAAAGTGCGTGTCGATGAAAGAATCCATAAACAGCACTTCTAAACCTTGGCTTTTGTGCATAGCAACGTAAGTTGCTTGAGACGCCGGATCTGTACAATAAAACACACGATTTTCGTGGCGTTTTTGATTGCGTTCCAAATACTCTTTTAAAGTCGTGTAAGGCTGGGTGGAACTAGAATTTTCCGACTTCGGAGTGACATCTTGCCACAAATCTCCTTCCTCTGTTTGCACCTGAACTTCTGGCGTTACAGTTTCTGGATTCTCGGCTGTTGGTTCGTAGGTGCTGCGGTAGATTAAAATATCTTCGACTTGCTTTTTGAACTTGTCATCGTTGAGAGTTCCAAACTTGACAAAAGTGCCGATATCTTGCCAGCAACGGATGTATTCGTTGCGGTCGTCGCGGTAGAGTTCTTTCAGGCGATCGCCCACTTTTTTCGCAATATAATCAGCGATTCTCCGCACAGTGCGATTGCTTTGCAAAGAACTGCGAGAAACGTTCAGCGGAATGTCGGTACTGTCAATAACGCCCCGCAGCGGCATCAAGAATTTCGGGATAATTTCTTCGCAGTGGTCGCTGACAAAAACCTGGTTGCAGAATAGCTTAATATTGCCTTGGGTAACATCGACATCCGGCCGCAATTTGGGAAAGAAAAGAATCCCGTTGACAATAAAAGGATAATCTGTATTCAGGTGTACCCACAGCAGAGGCTCGTCTTGGTACGGGTAAAGGTAACGGTACAGTTCTAAGTAATCTTCTTTTTGCAAATTGCTGGCTGATTCCCGCCAAATTGCTTTGTGCTTGTTGAGTTCCTCTCCCTCAAATTTGATGGGAACGGGCATGAAATCGCAGTAAGTTTTGATTAACTGCCTAATCCGACTGGGTTCTAGATATTCTTGTTCTTCATCTTGGAGGGTAAGAGTAATAGTAGTACCGCGTTCCGTGCGGGAAGATTCTGATAGTTCAAAAGCGGGAGAACCGTCGCAAGACCAGTGTACGGCTTGGGCTCCTTCCTGGTAAGAAAGAGTATCAATGTCTACTTTCTTCGCCACCATGAAAGAAGAGTAGAAACCGAGACCGAAGTGACCGATAATTGCGTCCTCGCCGCTGCCTTGGTATTTTTCAATAAATTCTTCTGCGCTGGAGAAAGCGACTTGGTTGATGTATTTTTTTACCTCGTCGGCGGTCATGCCGATGCCGTTATCGGAAATTGAGAGGGTTTTGTTTTCTTTGTCGATCGCTATGTTGATTTGCGGTTCGCCCACCTCGCCGCTGTATTCGCCGGAACGAGAAACCATTTTGAGTTTGGCAATGGCATCGACGGCGTTAGAAATTAGTTCCCGCAAGAAGACTTCGTGGTCAGTGTATAACGACTTCTTGATAATCGGGAAAATATTTTCGGTATGGATTGAGATTGTTCCCTGTTCTAAAACTGTCATAATTTTTCTCTGTGATGACTGCTAATTGCTTAGAAATAGCTATTTAATGATTTTCGGCGATCGTGCTACGTTTTGCCGAAGGGATTACCACAAAAAGATGATTCGGTTTTCCCCACATCTTGCACAATTCTCAATAAGCCTTTGACGGGCGGGCTTTCCGACCTACCCCACAAGATAATTTACTCTTTGTGGAACAGGCCGAAAAGCCTGTTCTCGATCGTGGTGCAAGATGTCAGTTGCCCTCACATAGTAGCTCACAAAGGCAACTGCAGGAGAAAGGTGCTGCCGGAACCCAATTCGCTGCGGGCGCTGAGGCTGCCGCGGTGTGCGCGGGCGATGGTTTGGGCGATCGCCAATCCCAGTCCCGAACCGCCTGTATGGCGCGATCGATCGCTGTTAACTCGGTAAAATCGATCGAATATTCGCTCTAAATCTGCCGCCGCTATCCCAATACCGGTATCTTGAACCTGAACGATCGCCTCGATGTGATTGCAATCTAAAATAACTGTTACTTTCCCGCCCGCCGGAGTGTATTGAATGGCATTAACAATTAAATTAGCAACTAGGCGATAAAGTTGGTCGGAATTGCCGACAACATTTAACTGCTGCTGTACGCGCATTTCGGATGTTAGCGCTACCTTTGAGGCGATCGCCAAAGCGGCCAATTCCTCTATTAAATCGCTAACAAGGTCATTCAAACAACACAATTGAGGGCGATCGCGTATCACTTGATTATCCATGCGAGCCAGCAGCAGCAAATCAGCCACTAACTGAGTCAGTCGTCGGTTTTGGCGATCGATCGTCCGCAAAATTTCCTGCGCCTCTTTTTCATCCAATTGAGGCGTCAACAGCGCCGATTCTACAGTCGCCTGCGAAGCCGCTAAAGGCGTCCGCAATTCGTGAGCAGCATCCGCTGTAAACTGTTGGATTTGTCGGTAGGAAGCATAAATCGGTTTCATGGCTAATCCTGCCAGCCACCAACTAGCAAAGCCTATCAAAATCAATGCTGTAGGCAATCCTAATTTCAAAACCCATTTCACTGTACTGAGATAATCGTTGAAGTCTTCCAAGCTCCGCCCAACTTGAAAATATCCCCAATCTTCCTGATTATTGGTGTGCAGCAATACAGAAATTTGGTGATAAATATTGCC
This sequence comes from Microcoleus sp. AT8-A3, assembly GCF_036705675.1. Classification (NCBI taxonomy): domain Bacteria; kingdom Bacillati; phylum Cyanobacteriota; class Cyanophyceae; order Oscillatoriales; family Microcoleaceae; genus Microcoleus; species Microcoleus sp. AT8-A3. The sequence continues at coordinate 29,089 of NZ_JAUBVD010000035.1, read as the reverse complement.
TTGGCTGTCAGTGATTGTTTGCCAATGTTGTGAGTTAAATGTCGGTGGCAATTCTTCGGGATAAGCGCCTGCTGTAGCAATCAAATTTCCTGAATTATCAAATAAACGGATATAGTAAAAGCTTTGGTTTATAGCGCTTAAAATATGGCGATCGGGCAACTGTTCTTTATCTTTAATGCCGTTAACTCCAATTACGCGGAGGTTGGGCAAAAGATCATTGACTATTGGTTCTAGGCGTCCGGGCTGCTGCAATTTTGTTTCTAGGCTGTCGTGTAGCGTCCCCGCTACCGATTCTAATTCGCGGTCTATGGCTACCCAGTGAGCGTGGGCGATCGCCTCGTATACGCCCAATCCCAGCAAGCTTAAAATCAAACCCATTACTGCTGCATAGGAAAGGGCTAATTGCCAGCGAGTTCGGTTAAATAGTTTATTTTGATTCATTTTTCATAACTTAAGCTGTCAGTCAAACAGTCCGCCAGGGAATGAATTCCCTGGCTAATAGTTAAAGTCCTCTAAAGAGGACTAAAGAACTCATTAGTCCTCTTTAGAGGACTTTAGCTTTGAGGCCGGGAATTCATTCCCTGCCGGAGTATCGGTTTTACTTTAATTTCTCATGCGGTATCCGACGCCGTGAACGGTTTCTATTAAATTAGCGCCGCCAACAGACTCAAGTTTGCGCCGCAGCAAGCGCACTTGAGCTGCTACCACATTGCTAAAGGTATCTGCACTCGCTTCCCATAGCTGATTCCGAATTTGGTCGGTGGTGACAATTTGGTTCGGATGTTTCATAAAATATTCTAGCAGTTGAAATTCTTTGTTTGTCAGTGAAATTATCTGATTTTTGCCGTGGGTATCGACATGACAAGCAGTGCGATTTCCGCAGTCGAGAACGAGATTCCCTACCTGTCTATGTTGTGGTTGAATTTGGGGCGATCGCCTTTGCAAAGCCCGCAATCTTGCTAACAGTTCCGCCATCCCGAACGGCTTGACTAAATAATCGTCAGCTCCGGCATCTAGTCCCGCAACTTTATCTTCCATTCGGTCTTTGGCTGTCAGCATCAATACGGGCAGGGCGCTATGTTTAGCACGCAATCTCCGCAGCAGTTCCAATCCTGACAATCCTGGTAGCAACCAGTCAAAAATAGCGAGGGTGTATTGCGTCCACTGGCTGTCTAAATATTCCCAAGCTTCACTGCCATCGAGGGCCCAATCAACTATATATTTTTCCTGCTTTAAGGTTCGCTCGATCGCTTTCCCTAAATCTGGCTCATCTTCAACTAGCAAAACTCTCATAACTCTAATTTATAGCGGTAAATCTTTATACATTGTTAGCGATCGGCAGCATCTACCCCAACATCTAACCTCACATACTGAGATGAAATCAGCATGAAATTTTCTAATTTCGCAGAAAAAGATGATTGTTGACAATTATTGACAACAAGCTAGAAATGTCTTATACTCAAACGCAATCAAATTTTTGAGAATATTTTTCAATAAGTATGACAGATTTATCCGATCGTCCCCCCATGAAAAAGCCGGGGCGCTGGAGTCGCCGCCAACTGCTACAGCTAGGAATAGCTGGGGCTGGGGTAGCGGGGGGCGCGATCGCACTTCAACACTTGACTCGCAAACCGACATCAGTCGCGAGAATACCGCCCATGCCTGCAGATGCAGTCACCATCAGCAATATCAACCCCATGCAAATTGCGCGGGATTTTGATTACGGCACGGTGACGCGCGAAAACGGGCGCACGGTTCGGGAATTTCGCCTAGAAGCTAATACTTCGATCGTCCAACTCAACAGCGCCGTCACCTTCAACACCTGGAACGTGAACAATCGCGTGCCGGGGCCGACATTGAGGGCAACTGAGGGCGATCGTATCCGCGTCATTTTTTATAACAAAGCCGCAGATTCTCATTCGCTGCACTTTCACGGCGTTCATACCAGCGAAATGGATGGCGTTAAACCAGTGAAACACGGTTCGGTATTTATTTATGAATTCGATGCCAATCCCTACGGAGTGCATCTTTATCACTGCCATATTGAACCCGTAACTCGTCATATAGGTAAAGGACTCTATGGAATGTTCATCATAGATCCGCCAAAACCCCGTCCTCCCGCAGATGAAATCATGTTAATCATGGGAGGATACGATGTAAACGACGACAAAAAAAACGAACTATACGCTTTTAACGGGTTGCCCAATTATTACATGAACAACCCGATCCCTATTTACAGAAATCAGCTAATCCGGCTTTACGTTCTCAACATAATTGAGTACGAAGCGGCAGTGACTTTTCACCTGCACGCCAACTTTTTTGACGTATATCGCACGGGAATGACTTTAACTCCCAGTGAAAGAACCGATGTAATCACAATGGGAGTAGCTGAAAGACATATTTTAGAATTTACCTACGGCTACGCTGGAAAATTTATGTTTCATCCCCATCAAGATGATATCGCCGAAGCAGGCTGCATGGGGGTATTTGAAGTCATCACTTAAACCAAATCCTGCTACCACGGTGCACCGATTCAAATAAAGAAAGTATGAAATTATTTGACAAGCTCGATCGCAAATAGGTAGAATGAATAGCTCGCAAATAATTGAGAATCTTTCTTAATAACTTGTGAGACCAAATGCACATAACGTAAAAATTAGCAACAGCCATGTTATCAACATTTCGTTTATTACTCACATCTTGCACCATTCTTAAGAACAGGCAAGGTGCCTGTTCCACAAACAATGACTTTTCTTGTGGGGTGCGCGTCCCCAAGAACAGGCAAGATGCCTGTTCCACAAACAATGACTTTTCTTGTGGGGTGGGCGTCTCGCCCGCCCGTAGCAGGGTTGTTGCCAATGTTGCAAGATATCGTTTATTACCCACAGCCACGGCTACAGCCATCCTCGTTGCTCTCGCTGGTTGCGCTTCCCCCACAGCCAGCAACACCGACAGCACAGTCTCACCCGTTGCCACAGCCAGTCCCGCCTCCACAAGCGGTCACAGCGGGAATCACGGCGGCAAAGGCGGCATCAACATCAATACTGCCATTCCTTCAGAGTTAGATAAACTCGAAGCCAAGTTAGGAGTACCGGCACTTTCTAACAAAATTCAAGCCAGCCGTCCTTACGGGAAAGTCGAAGAATTGGTATCAAAAAATGTCATTACTCAACCCCAATTCGACGAAATCAAAGACATGGTGACTATTGAAGATGTCGTCCTCACCGGTGAAGCCAAAGATGTAGACTTCATGACTAACATGGGATTGATGAAAGGGCATCTTATGGTAGCAAAAGAACTCTTGGAGCAAGGCAAACCAGACCAGGCAGAACCTCACATCGGGCATCCAGTCGAAGAAATTTATGCCAATGTCGAAAATCAGCTAAACGAGCGTAAAATTCCCGAATTTAAGACTACTCTAACTAAATTGCAGGATTTAGTTAAAGCGGGTGCAAAAGATCCGGCTCAAGTGAATGCACAATTTGACACATCAATGCAAGCAGTTGACGGAGCAATTGCCACCCTCCCCGAAGCGCAGCGAAAAGATCCGAAATTCGTGCTGCAAGTGATTAACGGCTTGCTAGATACAGCTAATTCCGAATACGCAGCGGCAGTTGCTAACGGCAAAATTTCCGCAATTATTGAATACCAAGATTCGCGGGGTTTTGTCATGTACGCGGAAATGCTGTACAAAGATATTGCCGCTCAATTGGCTAAAACCAGCCCGGAAATTGACAAAGCAATTGTTGCCAACATGACGGAACTGAAGGCAAATTGGCCAACTGCGATCGCACCCCCCGCCCCAGTTAAAACAACCGAACAAGTCAACCAGCTAGTTAAAAAGATCGAAAGCGACAGCCAAAAAGTTCTCAAACCCGCATCTTAAAAACATTACTCCCATCAACAGCGGTAATTGGTAAATAATCTGCCAATTACCTCGCTCCTTAACCAGTCCCATTCCCACCATAAAAAAGGAATTTTGGCGAAGCATTGCCCACCTTTGTAATTACTCTCCGCGAAGGAGTCGAAGCCGCCTTAGTTGTCCGAATCGTTCTCGCTTGCCTCAAAAAATCAGGACAAAGTTATTTAAGTCCTTGGGTTTTCGGCGGCGTTGGCGTTGGACTTATTGCCAGTGCTTTGATAGGTGTAATGTTCGGCTGGACAATTCAAATTTTGTCCGCATCCAATCAGCCTTTTGCACCGATTATGGAATCGCTGCTAGAGGCAACCTTTGGAGTTTTAGCGATCGCAATGCTGAGCTGGATGCTGATTTGGATGACCAAGCAAGCGCGATTTATGAAAGCCGAAGTAGAAGGTGCTGTGAGTGCCGCCTTAACGCAAAACTCTCATGCTGGCTGGGGCGTATTTACTTTAGTTTTGATTGGCGTTTTACGCGAAGGATTTGAAACAGTTTTGTTTGTCGTTGCCAAGTTTCAACAAGGGATTATTCCGGCGATCTGCGCTTGGGCGGGCCTTATCTCAGCCACCGCACTGGGTGTCCTGCTGTTTAAATGGGGAATCAAAATTAATATCCGCCTGTTTTTCAAATATATGGGCGTTTTATTGCTCTTCATTGTAGCGGGTTTAGTGGTATCTACTTTGGGATTATTTGACAGCGCGGTGAATATTTTATCGCAATCAAATCGCGAATCAGCATCACTGTGTTTCTATTACGAAAGATTTCCTAAAATCCACTCTTGGATTCTCGGGCCAATGGTCTGGAATACCTCAAAACTGCTTCCCGAAGAAAAGTTTCCCGGTTTGTTGTTGAGTGCGTTGTTTGGCTACACGGATAAGCTCTATGTCATGCAGGCGATCGCCTATTTGATGTTTTTAGGTACTGTCGGTGGCATCTACTTCCAAAGTTTGGCAGGTCGAGTGTTTTTCCCATTCAAAAAAACATAGGAAACGAAATAAGAAATTAAGTGCGATCGAAACGCGATCGGCTTTTTAGCGGAAATGCAAGAGGCAGTTGTTTGTTGCTAATAATTAATGCGCCCATAAGTTAGAGCGCATTAGGAAATCAGCCATCTATTGATTGAAGGTAAAACGCCCGTCAACTTTTTCTCCGTTAATATCCGCAGTCACTTTTACTGGATACTGACCGGGTTCATTGCCGGGAAACAACACAGCGTAATGTTTGCCCTCAGCATCATACTTGAGAGCTAGGGTTTGCTGCTTTCCATTCGGTAACTGCACTTGAGCCGTCACTTTCGCGTTAGGAACTGGTTCCTTTTTATCCCCTTTTAGCAAAAATAAATCTAAATGAGTTCCGGTAGCTTCTTTTGCAGTTACAAACTCTAAATGGTAAGCTCCCGACTCCACAACTTGCCCCCCTTTAGTCGCTTTTGCAGGAGCAGCGGCGGGAGGCGAAGACGCAGGTTGGGAGGCGACAGGAGGAGATGCTGGAGTGGTATTTGGATCGCTTGCTTGGTCGCCTTGACTGCAAGCTCCCAAAAACAGCAATCCGACACTACCTAGAACAATTAAATTTGACTTAAGCGATTTCATTTGTTTGACTCCTTGCTGACTGACAATAATTAGAAAATATCACACATTAGCTACCTTCCCGTCTTCAATAACAGGCTGAGGTTGTTGAGGTCGTAAAAAATGCCCAAATTGAGCATACAAAGCTGGCAAAACTAACAAAGTTAAGGCTGTAGAAGTAAATAATCCACCCAACACCACAACCGCCAGAGGTTGCAAAATTTCTTTACCTGCGCCTGTACCAACTACCAGGGGAACCATGCCTAAAGCAGAGGTAAAAGCTGTCATCAAAATTGCCACCAATCTTTCCATCGCACCTTCTTTAATTACTTGCTTGAAAGGCATTCCCTTGCTGAGTTTTTGATTGAAATTATCCACCAAAAGCAAACCGTTACGAACCGCTACTCCAAATAAGGTGATAAAACCCACCAGTGAAGCTACAGAAATAATGCCACCACCGATCGCAATCGAGAAAATTCCTCCTACTAATGCCAGGGGTAAGTTAATCATAATCATCACCGCACCTGCAAAAGAATGGACAGCAAAGTACATCAGCACCGCAATAATTACTGTTCCTAAGCTACCAAATAGGATTATATTTTGGGTAGCTCGTTCTTCTGATTCAAATTGTCCACCATACTGAATAAAATAACCTGAAGGCAAGACTACCTGCTGTTGTACTTTGGTCTTAATTTCATTAACAACTGAGCGTAAATCTCGTCCTGACACATTCGCAGCCACAACCAATAAACGAGAAACATTTTCGCGGTTGATGGTATTAGGGCCAGTACCGTATTCAATTTTTGCGACTTGTGCGAGTGGGATCTTCTGCCCAGAAGGAGTATCAACTAATAAGTTACGAATAGTATCAAGATTACTGCGACTTTCCGGTTTCAACCACACCAATAGATCAAATAACTGCTGTTCTTTAAGGACTTGAGATACTACTTTCCCATTCAAGGCAGTTTCTATAGTTTCTGTAAGACTTCCAATGGTAAGTCCGTAACGTGCAGCCGAAGCTCGCTCAAATTTAATCTGTAACTGACGAATGGGAATTTGTTGTTCTAACTGCAAATCAACAATACCTTTTACCTCGCCCATAGCTGTTTCCACTTCTTTTCCAATCGCTCTTAATTCTGTCAAATCAGGCCCAAAAACTTTCACTGCGATCGCACTTCTCACTCCTGAAAGCACTTCATCCATCCGATGCGAAATAAAGCCTCCCACGCTGGTAGCCACACCCGGTAATTTATTAAATTCCTCTCGAATTTTGGCAATACTTTCTTCTCGGTTTTTAATGCCAATATCGCTCAGTTCTACATCCAAATGTCCTAAATTTACCCCTCCGGCATCAGCATCACCGGGCGCACGTCCCGATCGCAATTGTACTGCTGTAAATCGAGGGTCATCTTTGAGAGCATTCTGCATTGAAAGTCCCATATCATTAGTAGCAGACAGGGAACTCCCAGGATAAAGTAACATTGTATTAACTAAAGATCGCTCTTGAAATTCGGGTAAAAATACTCTTCCTAGTGAGGGAAGCACAATTAAGGAAGCAATAAAAGCAGCGATGGCTGGCAATAAGATGAATTTCGGACGATTAATTGCCATATTCAAAGCAGGACGATAAAGCCGTTGGCTAAATGCCGACACCCAAGTATCATCCGATGGCAATTGACGATTTGCTAATAAGATCGCGCAAAGAGCAGGGGAAAGAGTCATTGCTACAAAAGTAGAGGCCATAATAGAAACTAAATAAGCCACTCCCATTGGGGTAAATATTCGCCCTTCTACTCCTGTTAAAGAAAAAATCGGCGCAAATACAATAACAATGATTACGGTAGAGAAAATTACACTGGTGCGAACCTCTACCGAAGTGCTATAAACAATTTCAAAATCATCTTTAGGCTTGCCATCTACTTGATTTTTCTGCAATCCCCGATAGCAGTTTTCCATATCCACAATAGAGTCATCCACAACGGAACCAATTGCTACTGCCAATCCCCCAAGAGTCATAGTATTTATGCCTTCCCCAAACCATGATAAAATCAACATTCCTATCAGCACCGACAAGGGAATGGCGCTGAGAGTGATGAGAGTTGTGCGCCAATTCATCAAAAACATCAGCATGATTATTGAAACAATAATGATGCCATCTCGTAGGGAATCTCGGACATTTTCAATAGCAGAATCAATAAAACTTTCTTGGCGAAAAGTTACTTGTACTTTCACATCTTGGGGTAATCCGGCTTGCACTTCCTCCATTGCTTTTTCAACTTCTCTGGTCACAGTTGGAGTATCAATTTGAGGCTGCTTGTTTACCAGTAAAACCACTCCTCTCTCACCATTAACACTACCATCTCCTCTAGCTAGTGCTGCTCCTAATTTTACCTCTGCTACATCGCGTAATTTGATGGGTTTTCCATCCCTAGATATTACTACTGATTCGGCCAATTCTTCAATGGTTTCAATCCGACCTACGCCACGAATAATTTCTTCGCGATCGGGTGTAGTCAAAAATCCCCCAGACGCATTGGTATTTGATTGCTGTGCCGCTTTTGTCACATCTTCTAAAGAGATATTAAATGCAGTTAATTTGACTGGATCGACCAAAACTTGATACTCTCTAACATCACCTCCATAGGCAATGACTTGTGATATTCCCTGCACAGCAAGTAATCTGTTAGTGACATCTCGATCGACTAACCGTCGCACTTCCATTAAATCAGTATTTGGCTCCTTTCCTTCTGCTTTTAGGGTGAAGGCATACATTAAAATTGTGGCAATCGGAGAAGATACAGGAGATATTTGTGGTTCTTCAACACCTTGAGGCAACTTTGATCGGGTTTGCTGTAAACGTTCAGCAACTAATTGTCTCGCTTGATAAATATCTGTATCGGCTTTGAAAATTACTCGAACAACTGAAATACCTACCGCCGAAGAGGATCGCACGGTTTCTACCCCCGGAGTTCCATTGACTGCGCTTTCAATTGGTAAAGTGATTAAAGACTCTACTTCTTCAGGGGCCAATCCCGAAGCTTCTGTTTGAATTTCTACTTGAGGTGGGGCAAAATTAGGAAAAACATCAAGGGGCATTATAGTTAAATTATAACTACCCAAAAAAGTGACTATTATTGCAGCGATTACAACTAGCCAACGTTGAGCGATCGACCATTTGAGGATTGAGTTGAGCATGAAGTGAAATAGTGGTAATTATTATTTGAGCTACTTTGACATCAGAATATAAAATTAGGAGCAAAAGCGGATTATTCGCCGAAACTATGTTTATTAAAGTTAAGGCTAATGGTCACACTTTATTAGTTCCCACCACTTTCCGATCGCTCTTGCGGCGACCAGCCACAACCCCAACTAAGAAAGCTACAGTACATAAGATTGTTCCTCCTGCTACTCCCGCCAACCATAGAGGCATTGGAAAACTATTAAAACTAGCCTCTATTCCATTGGGAGTTAATGCCGTTTTTTCCTCAGATTCTGAATGTTTACTATCACCTCGCAAAGATTGAGCATAAAGTTGAGGAGCGCGTTGAGTAACTATTAAATCTCCCTCAAACAAACCATTTTTCACCTCAATTAAATCCCCGGAAGTATTACCTAAAGTAACTTCAACGGCTTGAAAAGCATTGCCATTTTGCAGGTAAACCAACTGCTTCCCATTAGCTTCTACAATTGCTGAGGTAGGAATTGCCAGAACTGGTGTTGTAGTTCGACTGGTTAATATTTCTAATTCCGCAAACATATTCGGTTTGAGAACACCATCACTATTATCAATTTCCGCTTTTACAGGAATAGCCCGGTTTTCACCTTCTACCACAGAGCCAATTAAGTTAATTATTCCGGTGAAAGTGCGGTTAGGGAAACTAGCAATTTTTACCATTACTTTTTGACCTGACTGGATTTGATTCAGGTCTTTTTCGTAAATATTTGCTGTGGCAAAAACGCTGCTGTCGTTTAAGATACTCATCAGCGGTTTTTCCGCCGAGTTTACTGATTCTCCGGGGGTGATTTCGCGATCGGCTACCGTGCCCGAAATCGGAGCAACTACGGTAACGAGTCCTTGATCGTTGGCAACAGTTCCTAATTGTTGCAGCCGCGCTTGATAGGCTGCATCAGCCAAGCGAATGCGCGACTGAGCGACTTCTACGGCAGTTTTGCCGCGTTTGAGTTGGTTCTCGGCTTCTAGGACTTCCCGACGGCTCAGAGCTCTGGTAAGTTGAGCTTTTGCGTCTGCTACTCTGCCTTGAGATTCCCGCAATTCCCGCATTGGGAGGTCTACTTCGGCTTGTTTAATTTCGGTTTGGGCTTTGATAACTTCAGGACGGCTTTTTGCCTTAGCAACAGCGGCTTGTGCTTCGGCGAAGTGGGCTTGCGATTCCAGCATTGTGCGCCGCGCGATCGCCCCTGATGCCACTAATTCTTTGTCGCGATCGAACTGTTCTTTAGCCACTGTCAGTTCAGTTTCTGCCCGCGCTATTTCTGCTTGCGCTATTTCAACTTGACGCTGATAGTTTTCTTTAGCGGCTTGCACCACGGAACGATTATTTACTAATTCTTGTTCTTGCTGGTACTGCTTAGTTACCGCTGTTAATTGGGTTTGGGCTTGGGCGATTTCTGCTGCGGATATTTGACTTTGGCGATCGTAATTTTCTCGTGCTAGTTTTAGATCCCCTTCTGCTTGCTGCAAATCTGCCTCAGCTTCGGCACGTTTCGAGAGAGATTCAACCCGCAACTGTCCTAATTCTGAACTCGATAAAACCGCCACCGGTTGACCTTTTGATACTTTGTCCCCAGGCTTAACCAGTAACTCTACTACTTTCCCAGCAACAGGAGCCGTCACTTCTACTTTTTGGTTAGGTAAAGTTTCAATTTCTCCAGTAGTTTTAATGCCGATATCTAGTCTCTGGCGCGTGGCAGGGGAGATTTTAATTCCGATCCGCTTCGATGTTTCCGCATCGACAGAAATAGCAGCAGGAGTTTGAGTTGTTTCGCCGCTTTGGTGAAATTCATCTCCGTGTCCCGCGTGAGCAAAAACGACAGCCGGAGAAGTTAGCAAAATTAGGCTGAACAAAATTCCCGAAAAGCTGCTAATAATTACTGGAGATTGAGCATATTTATGAATTATCATCGTTGGCATTGTCCTTGAAATCAGGTTGAGTGCCACAGGTTTAGCAGTTGGTATTTTGCCAAGGTAAGTAACTGATACCCATTAAGTAAAGTTACTTATTAGCATTTTCCAAGAAGCGACCGCTAAGCAATGACCAAGAGCTAGAAATGCTCTACTCAACCTAGTATTTCAGGGTCAAATGAAATTAGGATGAAATTTCGCCTCAGCAGCCCAGATGCCCACCAGATTCTAAAATATGAAGATAAGTTTCGCCTAATGACAAGCGATTATGCTTTAGATTTTTTTCAGGTTTTTTTATCTCTGCTGGCGCTGCAATTTCTTTTGTCAATGCGCTCAGTAGCTCATCTACGGCTGCATTTGACTTATAAATGTTGTTTAATTCCAAGCTATTCAATATCATACACTACCCTCTCTATCCATATAGCTTTTTACTGACTTACCTACTACTTTAGAGGTAGAGATGAGCAATTGTCTACAGTATTATTACGTAAGTTTATACTACTTTAGAGGTAGGGCGGCTCCATTATCTACAGTATGTGTAGGTACTCTCAAGAAACTGAGGTGGAGTCAGACAAATGCTGACAGCCACAGTCGAGCTATATTACTTTGTCTACCAAGGTTGTCGCCACTTTTTCCTTTGTTCAATTACTTGCTTTTGTGAAGCAAGTATTTTCGGAACTCTTGAGCTACTGTGATTAATGTCACTCATTTTCGGGATTTGGGTCACGTTTTGTTTAGGGCTGCTAAATTACTGTTTGTACCAAGCTTGCCGCCACTGTTTCATTTGCTCAATTTCTTGCTTTTGCGAAGTCAGAATTTCTTGAGCTAATTTCTTCATTTCTGGGCGTTTTGACTTGTTCAAAGCATCTTGGGCCATCACTAAAGCTCCTTCGTGGTGAGGAATCATCGCATTGATAAATCGCAAGTCAAATTTGTCGTCACCGGCCCCTAAATCCATGCTCATCATCATGCTTTGCATTTGTTCGGGAGTCATTGCCATCATGTGACCCATGGGAGCGTGATAAGCCATCGGCGTACTGCTGGCTTTGGGATACCAAGTTTTTCGCCACTCTTTCATTTGATTTATTTCGCGGTTTTGAGCAGCAATTATATCAGTGGCAAGTTTTTTCATTTCCGGGCGTTTGGATTGTTTAAGCACATCTTGAGCCATGTTTACAGCACCTTGATGGTGTACTGTCATGCCATCAATAAATCGCAAATCGTAGTCGGCATCAGCAGGGCCTAAATCCATTGACATATCGTGATTCATGCCATGATTCATGCCATGATTCATGCCACCCATGCCACCGCCTTGTACCACGTCTTGCTTGTTGTTTGCTTCGGTTGCAGCCGTAACATTTGGGGCGGGACTTTCACTGGAAGGGGCATTTGAACAAGCTGCAAGCACTCCACTGGTAAAAGCGGCTGTGGCGGTCAACATCAGCGCTGCAAAGCCTGTTTTCAATGAAATTGGTTTCATAGAGCTTATATCCTTAAAATGGCCATTTATTTTCAGCTTTTCACATATAAATGAAATTAGGATGAAATTTTTGTGGCAAACTTGTAAAGAATTATTGCTGTGCTGTCGATCGCACTCAAAGTTAAGATTTACAGAACTCACAACCTAATTATGTATGTGCACAGTGCGCGCCTTACCCCTATGGGTAGCGTGTCAAACCACTTTTTTCATAAATTCCTGATTTATTTTGCAATTCCCCTTGACTCTCCAGTGTACTGGAGACTTTACAATAGAGTTAATTCATTGATTGAGCAGAGTAGTTTCTGCTGAGGTTCAAATTATGACATTACAGCTAAAAGTGCCTAAGATGGCTTGTTCTGCTTGTGCGACTACAATCACAAAAGCAGTCCAAGCCATTGACTCAGCCTCAACCGTTGAGGCGGATCTCAAGACAAAATTGGTCACGATTCACACCGCTAAGTCGGAAAGTGAAGTTAGGAAAGCGATCGCATCTGCTGGCTATCCAACAAGTCAATTTTAGATTTGAGATTTGAGATTTGAGATTTACTTGCAGCTTTGAATCTGGGAGATTTAACAAGAGTCTAAAATTTTTGATTCTCCACGACAGGAGTACGTCGCACGTTATCCGTTTTTAGGCGAGGTCAATCGATTTTAGATTTTAGATTTTAGATTGAAGCATTGACCCTACGGATAAATTCGGGGGGCAATTTTCTCGGATACAGGTTTTTTATTTCTGGACGGATGAATCCGGGGGCTTTCGGTCATTTGAAGACAGAAGGTAACTTTATAAGTTAGGAGGGCATCTATGGACAATCTCACACTTAAATTGCGGGGCATGAGTTGTGCTTCTTGTGCTGCCTCTGTCGAACAAGCAATCCAATCTGTTCCCGGCGTAATTGAGTGTCATGTCAATTTTGGGATGGAACAAGCAACCATCCAATACGACTCCAAGCAAACCGACTTAGAAACAATTCAATCTGCTGTTGATGATGCGGGATACGAAGCTTTGCCGCTTCCAGAAATGGCGGCGCCAGAGGATGATTCCGAACAAGCCGATCGCAAATCGGAATCTCAAACCTTGCAGCGAAAACTCTGGACAGCAGGTATCATCAGCATCCTGCTAGTGGTGGGTTCTATTCCAGCGATGACCGGCTTGCACCTGCCATTTATTCCCGCATGGCTGCACAATTATTGGCTGCAATTAGTGCTGACATCACCCGTACAATTTTGGTGCGGGAAATCGTTTTATGTGGGAGCTTGGAAATCCCTAAAACGGCGGGTAGCAACAATGGATACTCTGATTGCCTTGGGTACAAGTGCTGCTTACTTTTATTCTGTATTTGTGACATTTTTCCCAGGTTTATTCACAGCCCAAGGTTTAAATTCTGGCGTTTACTACGAAGTTGCCGCCAGCGTTATTGCCTTAATTTTGTTGGGGAAAACCATAGAAAATCGGGCGAAGGGAGAGACTTCCGAAGCCATTCGCAAACTCATGGGTTTGCAAGCAAAAACTGCTCGAATAATTCGCAACGGGGAAGAGTTGGAAGTGCCGATCGCCCAAGTGGAAATTGGCGACATCGTGCAGGTGCGGCCGGGAGAGCAAATCCCCGTAGATGGAGAGGTAATTGAGGGGGCTTCGACGGTAGACGAAGCAATGGTTACGGGAGAAAGTTTGGCTGTCAAAAAGCAGCTTGGCGACGAAGTTATCGGAGCCACAATTAATAAAACTGGCAGTTTCAAGTTTCGGGCGACAAGAGTTGGCAAAGATACATTTTTAGCTCAAATTGTCAAGATGGTGCAGGACGCACAGGGGTCAAAAGCACCGATCCAAAAGTTAGCAGACCAAGTGACTGGTTGGTTTGTTCCTGTAGTAATTGCCGTCGCTTTAGCTACTTTCATTATCTGGTTTAACGCGACGGGAAACTTCACTCTAGCCACAGTGACAATGGTGGAAGTGCTGATTATTGCCTGTCCCTGCGCTTTGGGTTTGGCGACTCCGACTGCTGTGATGGTGGGAACTGGGAAAGGTGCAGAAAATGGGATTTTAATTAAAGGAGCCGAGAGTTTAGAATTGGCTCATAAAATCCAAATTATCGTATTAGATAAAACAGGAACTCTTACTGAAGGCAAGCCGACTGTAACTGATTTTGTGACAATTAAAGGAACGGCGAATAGCAATGAGTTAAAGTTGCTGCAATTGGCGGCGTCTGTAGAGCGAAATTCGGAGCATCCTTTGGGGGAAGCTGTTGTGAGGTATGCTCAATCTCAAGAGGTGAATTTGACGGATGTTAAGGATTTTGAGGCGATCGCGGGGAGTGGTGTTCGCGGGGTTGTAGGCGGAAAGTCGATCGCCCTGGGAACGGTGAGGTGGATGCAGGAACTCGGCTGCGATACTGAATATCTGGAACTGCGCGCGAGAGCTTTGGAAGCTGCGAGCAAAACGGTTGTTTGGATGGCTGTAGAAGGCAAAATAGAGGCAATTCTGGGCATTGCGGATGCCCTCAAACCGTCGTCAGCGCAGGCGGTGAAAGCGCTTCAAAAGCTCGGTTTGGAGGTGGCGATGCTGACTGGAGATAATCGCGCGACGGCGGAGTCGATCGCCCAATCCGTGGGCATTACTCGCGTTTTTGCCGAAGTTAGACCCGACCAAAAAGCAGCTCAAATTCAAGCCCTGCAACGGGGAGGAAAAATTGTCGCGATGGTGGGAGACGGGATAAACGATGCACCGGCTTTGGCCGCTTCTGACGTGGGAATTGCGATCGGCACCGGCACAGATGTGGCGATCGCCGCCAGCGACATTACCTTAATTTCAGGCGATTTGCAAGGCATAGTTACAGCAATTAAACTTTCCCGCGCCACCATGCGGAACATCCGCGAAAATCTGTTTTTTGCGTTTATTTACAACATCGCTGGAATCCCGATCGCTGCTGGCATTTTGTACCCCATATTTGGCTGGCTGCTAAATCCAATTATCGCCGGTGCAGCAATGGCTTTCAGTTCAGTCTCTGTAGTTACTAATGCTTTGCGCTTGCGGAATTTTCAAGCCAAATCTAGTGCATAAATTTGGAGGAATGAGAAAAATGTTACACCATCGTCAAATTTCGGGAAGTCTCGCGAGTTTAGGACTTGTGATGGGAATTGCATCGGGAGTTCAAGCTTCAGAAATGTCCGTCCAGCATTCTACTTCAACGACTCAATTCCGCAGCATTGAACAGCCACTAGGTTTAAAAGTTGGCGTCACAATAGGTGGTTTGACATTAATAGGTTTAGAATTGTGGTGGTTTTTGTTCAGTAAATCTAAAGGGCAGCAAGCTGAATCTATTCAGGGTATACAAGAGTTGAATATTACTGTAGACGGGGGTTATGAGCCTGCCACTGTAGTTGTGAAAGCAGGTCAATTAGTCAGGCTCAATTTCTTGAGGCGCGACCCCAACAGTTGTCTTGAAAAAGTGTTGTTACCAGATTTTCACATTGTGCGAGAATTGCCTCTAAATCAGGTAACGGCTGTTGAATTCACCCCTCAAAAACCTGGACGATACCTATTTACTTGCGGCATGAATATGTTTCGGGGTGTGGTGGAAGTACAAAGCTAAATCAAATAGACAGTTGTCAACCTGCGGGAACTGCGACGGTTGAGGCGCGAGTTTTTTCAGCAATAAATCGCTAAAATAGATTAAAGCTTAAAAAATTTGGAGTGAGCTAAATGCAACTACTACACACGATGCTCCGAGTCGGCAACCTGGAAGAGTCCCTCAAATTTTACACTGAGGTTCTGGGCATGAAATTGCTGCGGCAAAAGGACTATCCAGACGGTAAATTTACTCTGGCTTTTGTGGGCTACGGCGATGAATCCGACACTACAGTTTTGGAATTAACATACAACTGGGGCGTCACAGAGTACAATTTAGGGGATGCTTACGGTCATATTGCGATCGGCGTTGACGACATTTACGGTACTTGCGAAGAAATTAAAGCTCGTGGCGGTAAAGTTAGTCGCGAACCCGGCCCGATGAAGCACGGTTCAACAGTCATCGCTTTTGTGCAAGACCCAGATGGATATAAAGTTGAATTAATTCAACTGGAAAATCAAGGTAGCAACACCCAGAAAGTAGCAGCAACAACCGCATCTTAGAGTTCGTCCTCTAGTCCTGCTAGGGTGCGTCAGAAACAATTTTTTTGAGTTAAGTTGAAACTCTTTCTCTGACGCACCCTACTGAGGAGATTTAGGGGGTTTTTAACACTTTTAATGCGATCGCACCGACGGTACAAACTGCTGCAAATATATTTTTTGCCACAAGACAGAAAAACTGCTCCCTATTTGGCTTAAGCTATCAAATTTAGGAATTAATTTAGATTCTCGGCGCTTGTCTAAAGCAGCGATCGCCGAAAAAAACATAGCTAATACTAACAAAAATACCAGCATTACACTAAATAAAATATTCCAACAAACTAGAAATTCGCTTGTGTAGCTGACGGTAAACAGCGAGTTAATCACTGAATCCGATAAATACAAGAGCAGCCCTACTGAAAACCACACCCCGAACAATACCCATGTCCATTTAAAGATATCTGTTGCAGTCTTGTGATTTTTAGACACAGAAAGTTCTAAATCTCTAATTAGGCTGTTAATTTTGGATGTGACTTCATACAAAGTATATTGCAAAGAATCTCTGAGAGAATTTAGCTCGTTGTCGAGGTTTATGCACTGCTCGGATGTGCTTTTGTCAAAACTGAGATTTTGGAGTTTCTTGCGGTGCACAGACAGTTTATGACCTAGGGTGTAATCCCATTTTTGCAGCCGCTCTATAGTTAAATACAAAAGTTCCCTATTTGCATCTAACAAGCTCTGGCAATCTACGATCGACTTAACTAACTTGCTGAGATTGTTGATCTGCTCATCTACAGTATTTTGGTATTCCCTCTGTTTAGCTGACAAGAAACTTGCGAGTTCGACATCCCGCTCGCCGCACAGCGCCAAAGCCTCACAATACAAGTCGTCAATTTCCATTTTACCGAAATACAGTGACGCTTTGTACTCCTCAATTTCGGGAAGAGTCAGGGATTGTAAAGGCTTATATTTTACCTGAAATTTATATAGGATCGCTGTCAGAATCTGCGCCGATTTTTGCTCCAGCTTGTCTTTGTAGGGTGCTAAAATAATGGCAGCTAGATTTTTGACTTTCGCTTCCGGGTGGTGCAGGAAATCAAAAATTGTGGCAAGTATTTTGGAGAATTCTAAGTCATTAAAATTCTTTTCCGCAACTTCCAAAAAGTTTGTTACCGCTGCATCGTTTTCGGCATTCAATTTGTAGGAATCCCTAAGTGCGATCGCAGCAAATACTCGATCGATCCAAAACAGATATTCCTCGCAATCCATTGGCAGGCTCGGCAGCAGCCAGCTAGGGCCGTACACCCAAAAATCGAGACAATTCTCATATTCCTTACCGCTGTCATGTCTGCGGCTGTCGTCCAAAGCAAATTTGTTGCTTGCTAATAGTTGAATTTGCTCTTCTACAACCAGCCGCTCAATTTCCCCTGCATTGATTGTGGAATTGACAGCACCTTCCTTGCCTTGTTGTTGCCCTACTTCATCCAACCACATTGACTTAATACTAACAGCCGCAGACCACCGAATTAAAGGAGTCGAGCCCCCTCGTGCTTCCTGTTCTAACGCCGCCAGCAGATTTTTGCTAAAATTACTTGCTCTAGCCGTTCTCTCACTTGATATCAGCCCCTCTCGCACCTTCCCCAATGCTTGAATTGCCAAAGCGCGAAACAGCAAATTCGGATGCGGTTTTCTGACGGATTCCGGTATATTTTCTCTGAATATTCCGCTGTTGGGTACGCCCAAAACTTCAGCAAAAGGCTCGATGCCGCACTGTTGCAGGATTTTTTCAACTAGGTTTATTCTTTGCCAAGGTTGAGTATATTTAGTGAGAGTGAAGATTAGCGCTGTGCCACTGCACCCCATTGACTCAGGGATGTTAGTGCGATCAAGTTTCCACATATTGCTCGTCATAATTTGTCGCCATGACAATTGCTAGATATGGAGGCCGTTGTTGGATGCTGAATTCAGCATTACATTTACTGTGGCTTTTTGTCAATATTAGTCCTGGACGCATAGGGAGTTATAAACCCGGTTTCATGAGTAAATTTATTATAACTCAATCCTAGATTTTCCCTATAAACCTAGTTGATCGAGACCAATGTGCGTCCCAAACTAAATATATTATCTTGCATTAATCGGTGAAATGTCAAAAAAATTGGTTGAGTTGAGTCACAAAAACCAACCTACTCTCGTCATTTCTTGGTCGGAGCTTTTAAGATTTTGTCGCTCACCATTTTGTCAACGATTAAGTCGCTGATAATTTGAGCTCCGTGGGAGGTAAAGTGCAAGCCGTCATTATTTTTTACATAGCCTCGCTTACCCGATTTATTAGCAACTACTGGAACAAATTTTCCGCCTTGTCCAAATGTCTCCCAAGTAGAAATAAATTCGATTTTTGATGAAGATTTACTGGCAGTCTTATAAATATTGTTCATGATGGGAAAAGCTTTGAGATAGGAAGATTTGTTGGGCATCGATTGACCGACCCAATACACTTTTCTCACGGATGACGAATCCAGTAAATTGGCATATTTTTCAACTCTTTCTTGATAAGTTTTTTGCCATTCTTTGCTCATAACAGCCCGGGCTTTTCCTTGAGAATCTATAATATTTTGACGGTCATTGGCTCCAAACAAAACTATCACTACATCCGGCTGGTAATTATTAAGAATTTGTCTAGTTCTGGCATACCAGTCATAATAATCTATCCGATTTAATCCCGTGGACACCTTGTAGTCAATTTTCGTATCGGCGATATTGTATTTTTTCTTAAGAGTGTACTGGAGTTGAATTCCTAAGTCGAACATTACGGAATCTCCAATAAATAAAAATCTGCGATAAGGTATGGTCAGTTTGGGTTTAGCTGGGGTTGTTTTTTTCCCTTGAGTTGGTTTTTTAGCAGTGGCAGGCTTAGGGGGTTGAACGGCAGTTTTTGTTTCGGTTTGGACAGGAGGAAGTTCTGATTCTTTGGGGAGGTTATCGAAGTTAATATCTTTAATTTTGCTCCAAAAATCTTGTTCTGATTTTCGGAAACCGTCTATTTTTATCTGGCGCGCGGCTTGTTTAATTTCTGGACTTGCGAAAGGAGTTGAAGCAAAGCTTTTTAGAAATAATGATAAGTTTGAAAATATTAAAGTGAGAATTACAGAAGTAACAATCAGCAAAATTTCCCGGTCTTTCATATGTCTTAGAAATTAAAGTAAATAAAAGGCGGAACGGTACTAGGCCCCAACATCAAGATAGTATACACGAGCAGCGAAACTAAGACAACCCGAAAGAAAATGTTTTTTAATGACAGTACGGTTTGCAATAGTTCGGAGATGCGATCGCCCCACAAGTTGATCGCGCCAATGACTGCAATTACTAAATACAATTGCCAGAAGTTAAATTGAAAAGTTGCGACGACAGGATGGATAATTCCTTGAAAAAAGCTCACCGCCGTTTCCCAGTTGGGAGTGCCAAAAAATACCCAGCTACAAGTAACAAAACTAAATGTTAACAACCAACTGCAAAATTTAGCAAATCTGGGAAAGGCATAGTCTAATTTAAAGTGGATAGCTTGGGGGATATCTTTACATAAATGGTTGACAATTAATCCTAAACCGTGAATTGCTCCCCAGAAAATAAAGTTTAAACCTGCGCCGTGCCACAATCCACCGATCGCCATTGTCATCAGTAAATTTACGTACTTCCTCAACTTGCCGTATTTGTTGCCGCCAAAGGGAAAGTAAACGTAATCCCTCAGCCACTCGGAAAGACTGATGTGCCACCTTTTCCAAAATTCTTGCAGGCTGAGCGATCGGTATGGCATATTAAAGTTAGCAATGGGTTTGAAACCCAGCAAACAGGAGATGCCGTTGGCTAAATCCGAGTAGCCGCTGAAATCTACGTAAATCAAACAGGAATAGGAAATTGCCGCGAGGATTAAATCGATGCTGCTGTACTGCTGCGGGACTTTGAATGGCAAGTCAGTGAAGTTAAACAAAAAGCTCGATAAAGTATATTTTTTGAAGAGTCCAGACAAAATCAAAACTATAACTTCTTCAATTTTATAGTCGTATTTTTCCGGTGAATTTAGCTGCCAGTAAAATTCGCGAGCTCGCGAGATTGGCCCGGAGGCAATTTGCGGAAAATAGGTAATGTAGGCGGCATAGTCTACAAAATTCGGACAAGGGATTTTTTGCTGGTAGCAGTCGATTAAATGGGAAATTATTCTAAAAGTGTAGAAAGACACGCCGACGGGGGCGATTATTTGCAAAACTGGAAAGTCGGCGGGAATTTGTAGCTGATTCAGTACCTCAAATAAGGAAGTTACAAAGAAGTTGTAATATTTAAAGATGCCGAGATAGCCAATGTTGAAAATTAGACCGGAGATTAAAGCAAATTTTTTATATTTACTCTTGCAGAGCACCCGGAGAATGATATAATTGTAGACTGTAGAGAAAATCAGGAGCAAGAGAAAGTCAAAACTCCAAAAGGAATAAAATAATAAACTGGAAACTAACAAGACAATTTTATACAAATCGACTTGGGGTTTCACAGAGACGATCGCGCTAAAAATAATTAGGAAAAATACTAAAAATTGGTAAGTGGGAAATAGCATATATCTCAGCCGATAAAAAATCTTGTTTGTGGCAATATTTTTATAAGTACGGCCAGCGAACCTATCCCGAAGGAAATCGCCCTAGTCTGTCTGAACTCATATGTTGCACCATTGTCAGTTAGCCTTTTATGAACAGGCTTTTCGGCCTGTTCCACAAGAAAATTTATCTTTTGTGGAACGGGCATCTTGCCCGTTCTGGAGAATGGCGCAAGATGTGAGTCTCACCGCAGCAAATTTCGGGGTGGATTACGGACTGTAAGCTTTTTCAATCTTGTCAATTATTTCACAACTTCCGCCCTAGTTAACCGCACTCATAAATTCATAATCCTGTTTAAAGATTATGATGGTTGTGAGACGATGTATTAACGGATAACAACAGGAATCCCCTTGATTGCGAGGAACCAACGTGCAGCCAACAGACCCTAGCAAATTTACAGATCAAGCCTGGGAAGCCATTGTCAAATCCCAGGATGTAGCCCGCCGCTTTGCCAATCAGCAGCTAGAGGTTGAACATTTAGCCATCGCCCTTCTCGAACAGCAAGGTCAGGCCAACAGCATTCTCAGCAAAGCTGGAGTCGATGCCCCCCGGTTGGCCCAGCAGTTAGATGCTTTTGCCAAACGACAGCCCAGAGTTGCCAACGCTGACCAACTATACCTCGGTCGCGGCTTAGAAGTGATGTTAGATGTTGCCGAGGCCACCAGGGCGACTTGGCAAGATAATTTTATCGCCGTTGAACATTTATTAATTGGCTTAGTAGAAGACGAACGAGTCGGCCGCAGGTTGCTGACAAAAGGCGACGGCCCGCCTGGTCGCCCCGGTTACGATCGCAAACCCCCAGCCGGTACACTCGATCGACCAAAACTAGAAGAAGCCATCAAATCTTTCCGCGCCACTGCTAAAGCCCAAGAAAAAAATTCCGAAACCGGGAAAGGCAGCCGCAGCAGCGCTAAAGCCCAAGATCAAGATGGGGAAGCTAACTCCGACGCCCTCAGCAAGTACGGCCGCGATTTGACAGAAGCCGCCAAAGCCGGCAAACTCGACCCAGTAATCGGCCGCGACGAGGAAATCCGCCGCGTGGTACAAGTTCTTTCCCGCCGCCAAAAAAACAATCCAGTGTTAATTGGCGATCCCGGAGTCGGAAAAACTGCGATCGCCGAAGGTTTAGCCCAGCGAATTGTCAACGGCGACGTACCGGAATCTTTGAAAAATCGCCAGCTATTTAGCCTTGACATGGGCAGTTTAATTGCTGGGGCAAAATTCCGGGGCGAATTTGAAGAACGATTGCGATCAGTCCTGCGGGAAGTCATCGATTCCGACGGGCAAATTGTCCTATTTATTGACGAATTGCACACGGTTGTCGGGACTGGTGGCGGCGGCAGTTCCGGTTCGGGAATGGATGCGGGAAATTTGTTGAAACCCATGTTGGCGAGAGGCGAATTGCGCTGCATCGGCGCTACAACTCTCGACGAATTCCGCAAGAATATTGAAAAAGATCCAGCCCTGGAACGCCGCTTTCAACAAGTATTTGTCGGCGAACCCAGCGTTGAAGATACTGTTTCGATTTTGCGCGGATTGAAAGACCGTTACGAACGCCACCACGGGGTAAAAATTACTGATTCGGCCCTGGTAGCTGCTGCAACTCTGTCTTTTCGCTATATTTCCGATCGCTTTTTGCCGGACAAGGCGATCGACCTGGTAGATGAAGCGGCCGCCCACTTGAAAATGGAGATTACCTCTAAACCTGTGGAATTGGAAGGAATCGACCGCCGGGTGATGCAGTTGGAAATGGAAAAATTGTCGATCGAAGGCGAAGGAAAAGGAGCTCTAGCCCCTGGGCTCGGCTTCCGCGTCGAACGCATCACATCTGAGATTGACATTTTAAAAGTTAAGCAGGAAAAATTGTCCTCTCAGTGGTTGGGCGAAAAGCAGTTGTTGGATGCAATCAATAAATTGAAAGCAGAAGAAGACCAACTGCGAGTCCAAATCGAACAAGCAGAAAGGGCTTACGATTTGAATAAAGCCGCCCAGTTAAAGTACGGCAAGTTGGAAACGGCGGTGCGCGATCGCGAAGCGAAAGAAGCGGAACTTTTGAAACAGCAAGCTCAAGGTTCTTCCCTGCTGCGCGAAAAAGTTACTGAGGGCGATATTGCGGAAATTGTCGCTAAATGGACGGGCATTCCGGTTAACCGATTGTTGGAATCAGAACGCCAAAAATTGCTGCAATTGGAAAAACACTTGCACCAAAAAGTCATCGGTCAAGAGGAAGCTGTAACAGCCGTGGCGGCGGCAATTCGGCGCGCTAGGGCGGGCATGAAAGACCCCGGCAGGCCGATCGGCTCTTTCTTGTTTATGGGCCCCACAGGCGTCGGCAAAACTGAGTTAGCGCGGGCGTTGGCGGAGTTTTTGTTTGACAGCGATGATGCGATCGTCCGCATCGATATGTCGGAATACATGGAGAAACACAGCGTTTCTCGGTTGGTAGGAGCTCCTCCCGGATATGTCGGTTACGATGAAGGGGGACAACTTTCCGAAGCAGTGCGGAGACATCCTTATTCGGTAGTGCTGTTTGACGAAGTGGAAAAAGCGCACCCGGACGTATTTAACATTTTGCTGCAAGTGTTGGATGACGGCCGAATTACCGATTCTCAAGGTCGAGTGGTTGACTTTAGAAATACCGTAATTGTGATGACTAGCAATATCGGCAGCGACCACATTTTAGACGTGTTTACTAAGAAGGAAAAAACCGTCAAAAAACCTGCTAGCCGGAAGCAGGAAACGAAAGATTTGTCAAGTCAAAAGACAGATTATAAAGTGGCGGCAGACGGTACTGTTGAGGTGTCGGCCCAGCGAGTTGAGGTTGATAGTGTAAGTAAGAGTGAAAACAAGACTGAAAATGAAAATTTATTGACTCAAGAACGGGAGACAGACCAAGAGTACGAACAGATGTTAAAACGGGTGATGGCAGCGCTGCGATCGCACTTCCGGCCGGAATTTCTCAATCGGGTGGACGAGATAATTTTGTTCCACACTTTGAGCAAGGTCGAACTGCGGCAAATTGTCAGTATCCAAGTGAAGCGGATCGAGCGTTTGTTGGCAGAGCAAAAAATTACTTTGGAACTGTCCGATGCGGCGAAAAACCATATCACAGATGTCGGTTACGACCCGGTTTACGGCGCTCGCCCCTTGAAACGCGCCATCCAGCGGGAGTTGGAAAACCCGCTGGCTAACAAGATTCTGGAAAATGCGTTTGTCGAAGGTGATACAATTGCGATCGACTGTGAAAATAACTCTTTGCAATTTCGCAAAAAAGAGTCTCGTCCGGCGCTAGCAGGTAACAGTTTGTAGTTGCCGAATAGTTAGGAACAGGCAAGATGCCTGTTCCACAAACAATCAATTCTCTTGTGGAACAGGCATCCTGCCTGTTATTGAAAATTAGGAACAGGCAAGATGCCTGTTCCACAAATAATCAATTTTCTTGTAGAACAGGCATCCTGCCTGTTATTGAAAATTAGGAACAGGCAAGATGCCTGTTCCACAAATAATCAATTCTCTTGTGGAACAGGCATCTTGCCTGTTATTGAAAATTAGGAACAGGCAAGATGCCTGTTATTGAAAATAGTGAAACCTGTTACTTGATATCAAGAATTCGAGATGGTGCGGCTGCCGTAAGCATCCATGCTGTAGGCGGGAACGCGAACGCTGTAATCCATCTCTGTTGCTGTGATTGCTACAGCCAATTTTTCAAAAGATTCATCGTTCCAATTCCGCTCGTGGATAGGCTTTGACTGTTCGCCCAGGAAATATGCTTGAGTGCCAATTACTGAGGCTGCTACCCAACCGACGATTAAAAGAGCGATTACAATAGTCATTTTTACTTTTTCCTTAACTTTTGTTGCTTTATGTAAACTAATGTAACGAAAATTAGCAATCAACGTCAAGGTACTGTAATGTCGTGGCAACCGTCCGGCAGGTAGTAAATACCGCACCTAACCCTGAGTCTGTAGGTGTGCTTAGTGTCAACAAGGAGTCGATCGCCCCTAGCCCCCTTAATAAGAGGGGGGGGACAAGAGTGTTCTCAAAGTCAACCCCTACTCCCCTTATCAAGGGGGATGCGAGGGGGATCTAGACTGGGCTACCAGCGAGAGATACAGAGGGGTTTCAGGCTTAAGTTGACAATCAAGCATCCAGGGTACAAGCCCCCGGATTCATTCCTTCGCAGACTCAGGACCCAGAAATAAAAAACCTGTATCCGATAAGTAAGCCCCCGAATTTATCCGTGGGGTCAGTGCTTCAATCGAAAATCGAAAATCTAAAATCTAAAATCGATTGACACGCCTTGGTAGGGTGTGCACCGCGCATCGGTAGGTAGCACAGTACCCGGATTGTTAACTGTGTCCGAAATAGCAAAACAGATTGTTGAGATTTTATAGTTAAGAAATTATAAGTTTTGCGTTCATAAATTACGATTAAAAGTCTGGGGCTGGCATGATGAATAGCGGCCCAATTATAAGTTATGATTTATCAGTTTGGATGGGAACTAACAAATCCCAATTACCAAACTTTAAGTAAAAATTACCAATTACCAATCATCGCTACAAATCATGCCAAACTCAATGTTAAATAACGACCCGTTGTGGTTCAAAGACGCGATTATTTACGAAGTACCAGTTCGCGCTTTTGCCGACAGCAATGCAGACGGGATCGGCGACTTTAGAGGACTGACAGAAAAACTGGATTACCTGCAAAACTTGGGAGTCACAGCCATTTGGGTACTGCCATTTTTTCCTTCGCCGCTCCGAGACGACGGCTACGATACATCTCACTATACTACGGTCAACCCGATTTACGGCACATTAGAGGACTTTAAAGACCTTTTAGAAGCAGCGCACCAGCGTGGAATTCGAGTCATTATTGAGTTGATTGTGAACCACACTTCCGACCAGCACGCTTGGTTTCAGCGAGCGCGCCGGGCCCCGAAAGGCAGTAACGAAAGAGATTTTTATGTGTGGAGCGACACGCCGGAAAAATATCAAGATGCTCGGATTATTTTCCAAGATTTTGAAACATCTAATTGGGCTTGGGATGCGGTAGCAAAAGCTTATTACTGGCACCGTTTTTATTCGCACCAACCCGATTTGAATTACGACAATCCGGCCGTCCGCCAAGCCATCTTAGATGTGGTAGATTTCTGGTTGGCGCTGGGAGTAGACGGACTGCGGATGGATGCGGTGCCTTACCTGTACGAGCGCGAAGGTACTAACTGCGAAAACCTGCCAGAAACTCACCAATTCCTGAAGCAATTGCGGAAGCACGTAGATGAAAACTTCCCGAACCGGATGCTGCTGGCTGAGGCGAATCAGTGGCCGGAGGATGCAGTTGAATATTACGCTGCTGGGGATGAATGTCACATGAACTTTCATTTTCCGCTGATGCCGCGTTTATTTATGGCTTTGCATATGGAAGATAGCTTCCCAATTAGCGACATTCTCCAGCAAACTCCGCATATTCCCAATAATTGTCAGTGGGCATTATTTTTGCGGAATCATGATGAATTGACGCTGGAAATGGTGAGTGATGAAGACCGAGATTATATGTATCGGGTTTACGCTCAAGACACTCAGGCGAGAATTAATTTGGGCATCCGCCGCCGTTTGGCTCCTTTGATGGGAAATAACCGCCGCCGTATCGAGTTGATGAATGCTTTGCTGCTGTCTCTTCCGGGTACGCCGGTGCTTTACTACGGCGATGAAATTGGCATGGGAGACAATATCTATTTGGGCGATCGCAACGGGGTGAGAACTCCGATGCAGTGGAGTGGCGATCGCAATGCCGGTTTTAGTCGTGCTAACCCGCAGCGGCTTTACGCACCGCCAATTGTTGACCCTGAATATCACTACGAATCTGTTAACGTGGACGCGCAGCGGGCGAATCCGAGTTCTCTTTGGTGGTGGATGAAACGCCTGATTGCAATTCGGCAGCGCTTCCAAGCATTCGGCCGCGGAACTTGCGAATTCCTATACCCGGAAAACCGCAAAGTTTTAGCTTTTGTACGTACTTATCAAGACGAACACATCCTCGTAGTGGCTAATTTGTCGCGCTTTGTCCAGACGGCAGAATTAGACCTTGCGCCCTTTAAAGGTGCTGTTCCGGTGGAGATTTTCGGCCGCACGGAGTTTCCTGCTGTTGGCGATTCGCCTTACTTTTTGAGTTTGAGTCCTCACACGTTTTACTGGTTTACTCTTACTGTTAAACACGAAGATTTTTCGCTGCACGGTGTGCCCACAGACTTGCCTACTTTGGCGGTCATAGGTAATTGGAAAACTGCTTTTGCTACAAGTCAGTTAAGCGATATGCTGCTTAATCTTTTGCCGGGATACTTGCGGCGGAATCGCTGGTTTAGCGGTTCAGATCGGACAATTCAATCTTTAGAAATAAGTGAGGTTTTACCGATTGAATGTAAAGATAGCGCGGGAGAGGAATCTCAAGTTTACATTCTGTTTTTGCAGTTGAATTATACTGAAGGTATGCCGGAAACTTACGTTTTGCCTTTAGGGTGGGAAGAGATTAAAGGCGATGTGGACGATCGGGCGATCGCGCGCCTGCACTTCCCAGAAACCAAAAAGGAAATCGGGGTACTATTTGATGCTGCTGGGGAGAAAGGTTTTCTGAGCGCACTGCTGGGGGCGATCGCCAATTCTCGCAGTTACAGAGGTGTTGCAGGTCAACTGCTAGGAATTGCCGACAGTGCATTCAAATCAGAAGAAGAGTTAGCGCAGCTCGAACCTCACCTGTTCAAAAAAGAACAAAGCAATACATCTGCAGGTTACGGCGACCGCTTCGTCCTGAAAATATTGCGAAAAGTCGAGGAAGGTATTAACCCTGAATTAGAAATCGGACGCTTTTTAACAGAGCGCAACTCGATCCAACACTACGCTCCAATTACCGGAGCATTGGAATATCACACACCAGCCAAACAAGTCCTTACAGTCGGAATCCTACAAAAATTAATCCCCGACAGCGTAGATGCTTGGTCTTATACATTAGACACACTGCGCGACTATTTCGAGCAAGTAATGACAGTAGAAGCAAAGCATTCCAGCGATAATTTATCTACTGCCCCCGAAAATTATTTGCCGAACGCTTTGACCGGACAAACCCAGCGGCAGCAAAACTCGCTAGTAGCCGATTTATCGCTAGAAATTCCAGAATTAGCTCGCGAACTCATCGGCTCTTACTTAGCATCAGCCGAACTTTTAGGTCAACGGACAGCCGAACTTCACCTGGCTTTAGCTTCTGACACAGAAAATCCCGCTTTTGCCCCAGAAAACTTCACCTCCTTTTACCAGCGTTCCATCTATCAACACATGAGAAATCTGGCGGGAAGAACTTTGCTGGATCTGAAAAAACGGCTGTCTAAACTGCCACCAGAAATACAAAAATCGGCGCAAAAGCTCCTCAACCGCGAAGAGTTGATCATGGAACGTTTCAAGTCTATTTTAAACTTGAGAATCACCGCCGATAGAATTCGCTGTCACGGGGACTTTCATTTCGGGCAAGTTCTTTATACAGGCAAAGACTTCGTAATTATTGATTTCGGAGGAGAACGCGATCGACCCTTAAGCGAGCGGCGGATGAAGAGGTCGCCCCTGCGAGATGTTGCGGGAATGCTGCAATCTATAAGTTACGCTGTTACTTTGGCACTCCGCAATGAAGTAGAAAGTGGCATGATTCGCCCTGAAAATCTCCCGGAGATGCAGCAGTGGGCGAACGTTTGGCACCGCTGGGTCAGCCTCACTTTTGTCAAGAGTTATTTGGCAACAGCAGCCGATGCAGATTTCTTGCCCAAATCTATACCGGAACTACAAGTTTTGCTGGATGCTTACATTTTGGAAAAAGCGGTTGCCGAGCTAGCCTACGAACTTAATTACCGCTTGGATTGGGCGCACATTCCGCTTCAGCGGATTGTAGAATTGCTGAATTTATAAGGGCGGGTTTATCTATACTCGTTAGGGTGCGTGACTTTTTAGATCCTCAATTAACAGCGAGATGCTGGAAAGTCACGCACCTTAGATGACACGAAATCTGCTTTGATAACGATTTGAGATCGTGTCCGATCGAGTTACCGCGATTAAAAGGGCGGGTTTTTGAGATTGTCAATTATGAGCAGATATTTTTTGTTAACCCGCCCCTACCTTATTAGGAATGAGAATTAAATAACTTCCACTCTTGAAAGTGGGATGGGCGTCCCGCCCGTCCAAAAAGGACGG
>NZ_JAUBVD010000124.1:2568-5027 GCF_036705675.1 Microcoleus sp. AT8-A3 | reverse complement strand
TTGTTGATTTTGTAAATCAAATCTTGAGTGTTTACTTATCTTAACATGATTTGGTTTTTTTACGCCTACCTACTTAAGCTATAAAAACACACAAGCTTAACAGATTGCCTTATGAAGATTATTGAATCCATTTTACAACAAATGCCAGGGATTAGTCAACCCCAAAAAAAGTTTTTAATCACTTTATTCTCAACTATTTTACTGAGCTATGGCAAAATCAACTTCACGAATCTCAGTCGTTATAGTTGTTTGAGTGAAAAAACTTATCGTCGTCACTTTCTCAAAACATTTAACTTTCCACAATTAAATCACTATTTCCTCGAAAAAGCCTTAAATCCTGAACACACAGTCATTGCTGTTATTGATTGTTCTTTTTTAAGAAAAAGTGGCAAAAAAACTGACGGTAAAGCTTACTTTTATAATGGTGTAGCTGGTAAATCGGAACAGGGGTTGGAAATTTCTGTGATTTCTATTGTCGAAATTGAGACTCGTTTATCTTATAGCTTAAGTGTACAACAAACTCCGTCACGTCCTCCCATAACGCCGGTAAAAAAACTGCCACAAAATCCGAAGAATTGCTGGTCTAAGAAATCTCGCAAAAAACCGGAGCCTCAAAGCTCAACGCCTGACCTCACAAGAGTTGATGACTATGCACAACATCTAAAGAATACTCGTTTTTACTTCCCAACTTCTGTACGTTATTTGGTGGCTGATGGCTATTACTATCGATCTAAATTCTGGGAGGCTGTGCGGGACTTAAATTTAGACTTTATTGGCAAGTTAAGAAGTGATGCTAACCTGCGCTATTTCTATACAGGTGAACAAAAGAAACTGGGAGCTCCACGTAAATATGATGGTAAGGTTGACTGCCATGATTTGAGTCGTCTTAATTTTGTTAAAGACCTAAAACCGGGAGTTTCATTATATACATTGATTGTGTGGAGTTGTTGTTTGAATTGCCCAATTTGTTTGGTTTGTATCTCTGAGGTTCAAGCCAACGGCAAAATCAAAAATGCTTTATTGTTTAGCACTGATATTCACCTACCACCTGAGCAAATTATTGAATATTATCAGGCTCGCTTCCAGATTGAATTTATTTTTCGTGATGCCAAGCAATTTACAGGATTGTCTGATTGTCAAGCTCGTCATTTGCCACGGCTTGATTTTCATTTTAATGCCAGTCTAAGTGCCTTAAACTTAGCTAAACATGAACTCTCTAGTTGTCATTCATCTGCCAAGTCGTTTGTGTTTTCTATGGCCTCTTATAAACGTCTGGAATTCAATAAGCATCTACTTTGTACCTTTATTGATAAGTTAGATTTAGACCGGGATTTGATTTTAAATCACCCTAACCTTCCTTCAGTCTTGTCTTATGGTACTTTGGCTGCTTAAAAACTGTCCGGAGTATTGTTACAAGCAGGTAAAAAAAAACGCAAAGTTTTAATCCGTTATTCTGTGAAATTAGAGACAATTAGCTGTTTCCCAAACACTCACCATCTATCTGTAAAGGGAAACCGGGGAGGTAACAATTGCTGACTTGCGCTATCAAAGGACTCAGTTTGTACTGTCTTTTGAATGGAGTTCTGAAGACATTCAAGCAAGTCGCCATCAAGGATCATTTGCTTTACCAACATCAGGAACAGACCGGTCTAGATTTGCTGTGACTCCGCAGGAATTGTTTGAGTACCGTCCCCCCGCTTACGATCCAATTTGACGGCCGGCTGCTCGGTTTTTTCCAAAAACTGTGCCACAGATTTGATGACATCTGTTGCGGTTTTGGGTACGAGAACCAAATCTCCAGATGCCAGCATATCTAGTAGGGCACCGGGTTTTCCCTTGCCTCCGTACAAGTGACCCATAGAAGCTGCAAGCTTTTCAAGTTTTTCTGGTGTCTGTCGCGCAACTCGCGCTCGAAAAACAATGCCTGAAGGCGATCTCTGTTTCCGTCCCATGCTCGACCTTATATCTGTGCTACAGTTTTAACAAGCGGTAAGCCTATACTAAAAATTGTACAAGACACGAGGTTTGAGTGGAAACTTTAGCCCGCTTGTGCTCTATCAGTTTAGGGTGCAATGACTCGATATTTGCAGAGTATGCTATCGCTTTTGCCCCATAAATTTGACTGGTTATGCCCAAAAAGCGCAGTTGTTCCGTGAAAATTGCAACGCTGCACAGCGTGTTGCAAGATTGCTATCAACTTAAGCTGGAAGAGCTCAAGTACCTTCTCGATGCAATTGACGTGCTAATTGACGCTGAAGAGAAAAGGTTGTCGGAGTTGGAAGCCGACTCCGACTGGGAAGAAAAACGAGAAGAAAAAATGGCTGCTACTGGTGCGCGCGGTAGTACGGGATACATCGAATCCAAGACAATCAAAGGATGCGGTCCTTATGCCTACTTGAGATTTCGTAAAGGCGGCAAGCATCATTCGTTCTATCTGGGCAAGCTCAAGCCTTAAGTTT
>NZ_JAUBVD010000124.1:0-2468 GCF_036705675.1 Microcoleus sp. AT8-A3 | reverse complement strand
TTAGGGTGCATAGACATTGATAGATTAGTGGTTCTGACGTTTATGCACCCTAAATTATCGGCGTTTAGGGTGCATAGACATTGATAGATTAGTGGTTCTGACGTTTATGCACCCTAAATTATCGGTGTTTAGGGTGCATAGACATTGATAGATTAGTGGTTCTGACGTTTATGCACCCTAAATTATCGGCGTTTAGGGTGCATAGCGATTGATAGATTAATGGTTTTGGCATCCATGCACCCTAAATTACCGATGTTTAGGGTGCATAGACATTGATAGATTAGTGGTTCTGGCGTTTATGCACTCTAAAGCAAGCGAGTCATTTAGGGTGCATAGGCATTGATAGATTAATGGTTTTGGCGTTTATGCACCCTAAATTAACAGGCGTTTAGGGCGCATCTGCCTTGACAGATAGAGGTTCTGGTGTCTATGCACCCTAAATTGGTTGTGTAGTCGCGCTCACAACTGAGTGTCTGACAGCGTTATATTCGGCTTGTTGCTTTCCGAATTCCGAACTCATGCGTGATAGCTTACCAACGATATCGATAGCTTGGTTCGTAACAATGAGAATAACGTAGAGGTGATTTGAACTCAACTCTTCACCTACACCACAACAATTGTTCAATAGGTAGCTATTGGGCTAAAAATCATCCAAATTAAACAGCGTAAATTGATGAGGCGATGTTGTCGTATTTCTGGGTCGGCGTTTGCCCTTAACAACTTCTTGAACTACGGGATTAGAGTGAATTGATGTCTGATCATTCAAGTCAATAACTTCTGAGCTTTCTCCTGAACTTATTTCATGTTCGACTAGACAATCAGTATGATTTTTAGTCTGAGACTCGACTGGCTCAAACCACTCATTATACCAGTAAGCAGCGTTTATTGATTGAGGTCGATCGCTACTTAAAGTATTGCCAAGGAGCAAATCAGTTTGACCCAACCACCAAATCGGAACAGCCAGCCAAGGTGAAAACAGATAAAACTGAAACAAAGCGCATTTTAACAGAGTAGGGTCTATATCTTGACCGATACCGCTCAGACAGTAATTTGACTGTGTTAACATTAAAGCACCCGTACCGCACGCAGGTTCATTGAAGCTGGAAATTCGCTCTGTTTTATCACCACTGACTAACTTAGATATGAACTGACATAAAGCTAAGGGTGTCGGATAAAACCCTGAACTTTTTTGAGCAGTCTTTCCGCAGATTTGGGGTAGCAGTCTGCCCATATAATCTTCAGGATATAGCATGAGAATTGACAGGTCAAACATCTGATAAAGACGCATTGATGCACCTTCACAGCCGGCGGGTTCTTTGGGTAACATTTTATAAGCTGGATGTCCGAATGCGAACAAAACCCAGTCCAAGAAAAACTCCAAATAGTCCCAAGCTGACCAAGTTTTCCATTCTCCATGTTGAGGAATGCAATTGAGAGTGTTATCTAGCATGGCTTCTGCGGTAGGAGAATGCTGCCATTCGATTTGGGGAATCGGTTCTGCTGGCAAAGTTTCCTCAATTACAAATTTGGGTAAAATTTCTGGTTTTCTGTTCTCCAGAATGGCTAGCATTGGCTCCATCTTCCACCGCATCCAGGCATGAGCGGGGACAGCTTGACACAAAGCCCAATAATCCCACCTTCCCCATAAACATCGGTCTATTTGTGCGAGAATTGTTAAAAGCCAGCCATGCTTTAAATCTCGTTTGAGGTTAGGAATTAAAGCTTGCTTTTTCTTTGGTTTATAGGGTTGCTTTCTGAAATATAACAGCGTTGACTCTCTAGTTTTGGAGTCAATAACTGGTAATAAAAGCTGGTTTTTCATGAGTACAAGTCCGAAAAATGCACCCCTAAAAACCGCAGTAGCGGTTCGCACAATTCTATGTTGATGCAAGCAGCGTCTTGTTTAATAAAAACAGGAAAAAAAATTGGGAATACAGTGTAGCTTTTTTCAAACAAAAAAGCTACACTGTATTCCCCGCTCCCATTTTCCCTATTTCTCTCTCCCCATTCCCCTTTCTCAGCCGTCTATTCCACCAATTTTTTGATATTTAAGGAGTAGAAAATGCTTCGCACAGCAGCAGCCCCACCTGCTTGAGTAAAGCTTTGTTACCATCAGGGCATCCCGACTGAATCAAACATTTAGGACAGCCAGAACTGCAAGAACAACTGCGGGCTAACTCAGCAGCCGCATGAGCTAATTGAGGGAGAGAACGAAAAATAGCTTCCGAGGTTCCCGAACCTCCTTCTGCTAAATCGTAAAAGAGTCCTGCATAGTCATTTGCACCTCTCTTCTCTACCAGAAAATTCACATCATTAGGTGAAGCCAAAATAGTCAGAGGTAAAGCTGCTAAAATTTGATGGCCGAAACTGTGAATAGCCAACAAATTCGCGGGGTAAGCTGTTGTGCCTTTAAATAGGGTATCATAAAAAATGAGTTTAATCAATATATACAAAAATGCCAGCTAAAA